>NZ_JAGXJZ010000020.1:0-100606 GCF_019091095.1 Achromobacter sp. GbtcB20
AGGTAGTAGCGATCTGCGCCATGCGCTTCGTGATAGCCACCCGCTGGCGCAACATTGCATTTGGCTTTCCGACGATCAGATATGGCGTGACGCTTGGTCTACCGGCGATGTGATGCGACATGCCATTGACAACCGGCGAGGAGACAGTGTTGCGCTTTTGGCCGAGACTTTGGCTGACAACATGGCCAAGGTGCAAGCGCAATTCAACCTGAAGCTGAGCGGAGACCGACTGCGGAAGCTCGCAGGTCAAAACTTGACTCGCGGATGGATTGAAAAGATCGTGAGAGTCGCCGCCGGCTTGGGCTATCAGGCGATTCAAGGTGCCGAAATCGATCGTTGGAGTGGCCCAGGAAAGCGACCTGTCGCGCGGCCATGGTTGGCTGTGACCGAAAGATCGGCGATTTCGTCGCCAGCCTGGTTGACGCGTGAGCAATACAACAGCCTGGGCTGAATCCTTTGCTGGCTTGCCGTACGCGCGTTTAGCGGCTAATCCACCTCTTCAAAAGACATTCATCCGACCCCGTGGATATGTGGATGATCGCTGCGCGACCACTCCGCTCGCTGCGCTCGGCCCATGGACAACCTCTGATGGACAAACGGTGGACAGGCTCCGCCTGACCACGCGCTTGACCACAGGGTGTGCCCACCGGCTTCCCGAGTTTCACCCACATACCCACCGGCTCCCATCTGCCAACCATGAGATACAGAACCTCAAAACAGCAGTGCTAATGCTGCAGCATGGGCGTTCTGACGGCGGGCTAACTCTTTGTCCGCTCCGGGCTGTAGCCGATCGCGTTCATGGCCTTGCTGATGGTTTGCGGCGTGTAGTCGTCCCACGGTGAGTTGGCCACGTCCAGCCGATCCTGGATGTTCGAAATCGTCCATTGCGCGCCACCAGTGACGTCGCCCAGCTCATCCCAAGACAGTGGCACTGAGACGCCCAACCCGGGTCTAGCCCGTGCCGACCAGGCGGCGGCGGTGGTGGCGCCGAAACCGTTGCGAAGATAATCCACGAAGATCTTGCCCACGCGATTGCTTGGGCCGCTCTTGGCGACGAAAAGCCGGGGCAGTGTCCTGGCCAGGTGGCGCACCATGGCCGCCGAAAAGCCTTTTACAACGTTCCAGTCGTATTGCTTTCGCAACGGCACCACCACGTGGAGACCCTTTCCACCACTGGTCTTCAGCCACCCCTCCAGGCCGAGCCCGTGCAGGAGGACGCGCACCAGCTGCGCAGCCTGCTGAACTGCTGGCCAGGACACACCTTCCCCGGGATCCAAGTCCAGGATCAGTCGGTCGGGCTTCTCGATAGCGTTCTTCACCGCGTTCCACGTGTGGAATTCGATCACGTTCATCTGCGCGGCCGACATGACTGCGGCTGGCGTAGGAACTTCGAGCAGGGCGGGGTGGCCAGGATGTAGCCCCTCCGGCAAGGCGGTAACGCCCGGGATCGGAGCGTCAAGGTGCTTTTGAAAGAAGAGCTGCCCTTGAATGCCGCCCGGCGCACGCACGAAGGAGACAGGCCGGGCTTTCAAGTGCGTCACGAGAAGGGGCGCCACCAGGCCGTAGTAGCGTGCGATGTCCAGCTTCGTCAGGCCGGTCGACGGGTCGATGACGCGATCCGGGTTGGATAGCTTGCCAGACTTTGCTCGCGCGGATGGTGGTCGCTGAGCCGGCTTTGACGGTGCGGGTGCCGGCGGCTCGGTCTTCGGTCCGACCGAGCTGGCCGGCAAGGCCCGTTCCCTGGTAATCGCAGGTGCTGGCTTGTCCGTTCGAAGGCCGCGGAAGGTCGCGTGCCGGACATGTCCGCCCTCGGTCCATTCTGCGAACGACACCTCGCACACAAGGACTGGCGCTACCCACTGCACGTCCCGCAACGACTTCGGCTTTCCGGCGCTGAGAGGCGTGGCCTTCTGGATCAGCGCGGCGAGCTTTCTGTGAAGATCCAAAAGACCACGGTCATCAAAGCCCGTGCCCACGCTGCCGGCATACCGCAGGCCTCCCGCCGCCTCGTGAACGCCAAGCAGAAGGGCGCCGAACCCGACGCGCCCGCCCTTGGGCGCGGTGTACCCCACGATGACGAACTCTTGCCGCTGGGCGCATTTGATCTTGACCCAATCATCCGTGCGACTCGAAACATATCTTGCCGATTGGCGCTTGGCCATGATTCCCTCGAGTCCCATGCGGCATGCGGATGCGACCAGGTCCGCAGGAGCAGCGCTGAATGCCTCGCTAAAACGAATGTGATCGTCCTGGCCCGCCGCGATCAGCTGGGCGAGCAGCTCACGACGTAGGCGCAGTGGCTCGCCGCGAATATCCCGCCCGGCAATGAAAGGCAGGTCGAAGGCGTAGTAGATGATGTTCGATGTGCGCTTTCCATCAAAGGCGTTCTGCAGCGCCTGGAAACTTGGCACACCGTTATCCGCCAGTACGACTATTTCGCCATCGATCCACGCGGAGGGAACGTGCATTTGCTGGATCGACGCCACCAGGTGTGGAACCTTGGCGCTCCAGTCGTGGCCATTTCGCGTGAACATCTGGACCGTCGAATCTTCGACCCTGGCCAGCATCCGGTGGCCATCAAACTTGACCTCGTAAAGCCAATCATCTCCGTGCCTGGGAACGCCGTCGACCAAGGTGGCCAATTGAGGTTTTAGGGAAGGTGGCAGATCTGCCTCGAGGCCCGGAAGTTCTGATGCAGCGGACGCTGCTCCGCTGTCGGAGCGGCCGGTGGCATGTGCCTTCCCACTTCGAAGCCGCGTAGACATGGTTCAGTTCCGCTACCGGTCACGAGCCGAGGTGAAGATGAGTAGCCAAGGAGGCCTTTCCACGGCTCCGCTGCCAGACATCCGCACGAGGGCCCAGCGGCCCTGCAGGAGCGCGCCATGTAGGCGGAATCTCAGATGGCCGGCCTCGTATCCACCTGCATCGCCCGCCAGGTACCACTCTCCGGCGTCCCACACAGATACCGGTTCCCCGGTAAGCGGTGATACCGCAGTACGTCCTCTACGCTTCCGCCCGACCGAAGGGACTGTCGGATGCTCCACCGCGATGCGTCTCGCCTTCGGGTCACGCGGGATTCCGTTGATTACTGTCCAGCGCCGCATGTCCTCACCCATCTCCAACTGAAGCTCGAACCGTTCGTGATGAGTCAAGGACCGATAAACGATAAATTTTCGGACGTTGCCCACGGTCTTGCCTCACCACGACACTCAAGAGCGCTTGGCGCCGGCCTGATTCTTCAGATGTTCGCGCACCGCCGTTGCTGACACGCCGACGGCCTGCACAGCCTTGCGCAACTGTTCGTCACTTACGCCCAACTCGTTGGTCCAGTAACGCAGCTCGTGGGCCTCGTTCACATTGATACGGGACCGGTCCTGCGCACCCCGATTTTTCAGATCGTCCGACATGAAAACCTCCTTCTCGTGTGGGACCCCAACGCGCAGCAACTGGCGTGCCTACGGAGCGGCGAAGTCAGCATCGTTTAGCAGCTAAACACAAAGGACGCGTCCTGACCTGGTCGATGTGGGGAGGATCTGCGCGACCGCTTGGCTGGTGTTTAGCCGCTAAACACGCTGCGAACATCTCCCAAACGAAAGCGCCCCATTCGGGGCGCTGGTTCTGTCGGCCGGCTAATTGGCTGGAAGGCAACTGTCCGGTCGCCTCTTGGCGACGGAGACTGCAAAGGGACTGGCGGATCGTTTGGCCCCGCGTTGCGCCGACTCTCTCTTCCAGCCTTCTTCCCAGGCATTCACTCGCTTGAGCCACTCGCCAGGAGATTCCCCTGTGTGACCAGGCATCGCGTGCGCCTTTAGGTATGGGCAGTCCAAGAGGCTCAAACCCCTGCGGGCCGCCTCTGCGCCCAGCTTCTGGATGTCGTCGAGCATGACCTCGCCCTCCAAAAGTTGCGGGAGTCCAGTATGCCAATTAAACGTCGTTCGAATCAATGGTGTCCCTGTACTGGGCGGGTAGTCTTATCGCGGCCCCATTCCCTTGCGTAGTTTGTCCGGCGCCTCCAGCAGCTCCCGGACCATCTCCTCCTGCTCGGCAACGCACGGCTCGGCTGACAGGATCTCGAACCACTCGTCGTAGACCGGCCCCAGCACCCCGGACGGCCGTTTGAATCCACCGGACAGTTGCTTGGTGCGCAATATGAACGAGCGGTACCGCTTGACCTCCTGCAGGAGGGCCAGGAGGTCGGCGTCGCTGATCTTGCCGTCCGGACCACGATGGCGATCTTGGATGGCGCGGAGCTGGGCGATGCGAAGCGGAGGCTTGAACGGCATGATGCTGTACCACTGTATGGACGTACAGTATAAACAGGCCTAGAATCCGCGCCATAGCGCCCCTATTTCCCAGGGGCAACACCGGGGCACGGCCATGAGCAATCCAGAAGATTGGCGGCGTATGGATGACTACTACTGGTCAGGACCGCCGGGGTGGACCATCTGCCGCGTTTGGGTCGACGGCCGTTATCAGCACGAGCTATGGCACAGCCGAGGGGACTCGGGGCGGCTGGTCGGCATGCGCGCATCGTTTGAAGCCGCGCTCGCCCTGTTTGACCACCAGCCGCGGTCGTGACCATCAGATTGGTTCGATGGCGTCCGGCAACTGATACTTCGAGTTGCCGACTTCCTGCCGCACGGGATCCCAGGTGAAGGCATCCTCGGGTACACCCTCGTGGAGCAGATCGCGGGCTTCGGCGACCGAGATTGCTGGATCGGCCCAACGCTGCGCGATCGCGGGCGGCAATGCCACCGGGCGCCTCGCGTGGATGTCCACCATCCCACCCTTCGTGTCGTTGGTCACGATCGCAAAGCCATGAGCGGCATCGAGCGGCTCGCCAGGTGACCACGCCGTCAACGCCGCGAAATAGAGCGGGCCATCACCGTGGATATAGTGGGGCTGCTTCGTGCCGTCCGCGAGCATAGGCCATTCGTACCAGCCGTCTGCCGGCACCAGGATGCGGCCGGCCCCGATGAGAAAGCGCCAGGGCCATCCGTTCTTCAGAATGGTCTCCAGCTTCGCGTTGCTCATGAAGTGTTTGGAGTCGGGACGTTTGTAACCCCACGGCAGCCTGGCCATCGCCTCGGTGCCTTCCGCCAGGCGATGCAAAGTGAGCGGGCGCGTGCCCGGCGGTATGTTGAATCGCGGCCCCGTCGGGTCCGCGAAGATCTGGCTCTGGTTGGTGAAGATCCGCTCAACGTAGTCCATCGGACCTGATTTCTGAACGATTCGACCGCACATCAATCACCCCTGTGAATGCAGATGTCTGACCAGTATAGGCGCGTGCGTGGTGTACGGCAGGAGGTCAACGCCAGGGGAGAGAGGGCAGTCTTGCGTTTTTGGCGATTGTGACACGCTGTTCTCGCCGTCAAGTGCTGCGCAACGCCGGCGGTGCCGGCGCCGCTGCGGCCAGGGGCCGGCGGGCCACTTGACCGCTCCGCTGCAGCGTATCCCAGGATCGCCGGGCAATCCCGCCCGGCACTGGAGATCCAGCAATGCAGTATTCCATCGCGTTCAATACCAACGATCACGCCACCGGCGCGCTCTTCGTACAGGATTCCGCTGGCGCCGTGCGCCCGGCTGCGCCGAAAGAGATCCTCGCTGCGGCGCGTGAGGTTGTCCTGCAGGAGATCCAGCGGGGCCAGCTCATGGATTCGCCAAAGCTCGTGCGTGAGTTCCTGCAGCTGCGGCTGAACCTCAGTTTGGAGCACGAAGTGTTCGGCATCATGTACCTGAACCCGCGCGCAGAATTGATCGCATACGAAGAACCGTTCCGCGGCACGTTGAGCAGCGCGCCTGTCTACCCGCGCGAGATCGTCAAAGCTGCGCTGGCGCACAACGCGGCGAGCGTGATCTTGGCGCACAATCATCCGAGCGGACATGCCGAGCCGAGTTCGGCCGACATCGGCATGACGCGTCAGCTCAAAGATGCGCTCGCTCTGGTCGGCACCACCGTACTCGATCACCTGGTCGTGGCCGGCAGCAGGATCGTCTCGTTCGCAGAGAAGGGCATCATGCCCTGACCTGCAGCGCCTGGCCTGGCGCTGGTGTCAGGCCTTGGGCGCATCTTTGCCCTGCGCGCACCAGGCGCAAGGGGCTTTCGCGGCATATAGCCGCTCGCTGCGCTCGCTTTATATTCCACGTCCCCTTGCCCCCGGCGCTTGTTCCGCAGGGCGCCAGTGCTCCCGTCCCGCCACCCCGCCGGGCCCTACTTCTGAGGAGCACGACATGACCCAAGCCACTCTTTCCATCGCACGCCTGGTTCCCGACGGCGAACGCATGAACTTTCTTCCGAAGGCGTTCGGTAGTCGCCTGATGTTGCGAGGAGAAATCAGCGTCTACAACTGGCTGGATCGCCTGTCGCAGGAATACAGCGGCGGCTTTTGGCACTACTACGAGATCCCCAACGGCTTCTACATGGCGCCCGCAGACTACGACAAGCTTCGCATCGTGTGGCCGATGAATTGCTTCGAACGGGACATGTCGGCTGACGCCGCCGGCATCGTGGCCACGCTGTACGCCCTCTGCGAACTGTGCAGCCAATACCGTAGCGACGACCTGGCCGAGAAGTACCACGCTCTGCGCGACTTCGCCGGCGAACACGCCGAGGCAAACGCCATCTTCGCGGCGATCGATTGACGCCATCCCGCCCCGCTTCGGCGCGCCATTTTTTTTCTGCGCGTCATCAGGCCATCGTGGCTCAGCCCCTGCTAAGTGGCGCTGCAGGGAGACGGCTGCGCTTTGAAGTTGGACCGTGGAAAGCCATACGGGGTGGCGGGTCTGCTTTCCCGGTCAGGGTGCCACGTCGTTCTCGCGTTCAAGTGCGGCGCGGCCCGGGCTACGCCCGAGCCGCTTGCGGCCGCCGGCCGTCTTCGACACTTGAGCGCCGCGCTGCGCCGTGCCTCTCAAGTTCCGGGCATTCCCGCCCTGGCAACCGGAGAGACCACATGGCCAAAACCTCAAATGCACAACAACGCCGTTTCCTGAACAACGCCGACGCCCACCAGAAGGAAATCGTTAGCCTCATCCGCCAGGTCGCACGTACGCGTGGGATCGACCGCGTGTGGAGCGACTGGGTGGAGATCTGCGCGATCGCGTTGGCCCGTGCCGATCTCGCGCAGCGCGAGACGCGCGAGCAGCGCTACCTGCAGGTAATCGCTCAGTACGAGCGGGCCGAGCTGGACCTGCTGGTGCAAGCGTTCTCGCACCTGGTCATGGCCTACGAGGTCCGTGTTCAGGCAGCAGATTTTGGCGACGTGCTCGGGAGCACGTTCATGATGCTGGATATGGGCAACGCTGGCGCCGGCCAGTTTTTCACGCCGTACGAGGTGTCGCGCCTGACGGGCAACATGATGATGGGCAACGGCCAAGATCTTGTCGACAAGACGGGCGCGCAGGGGTTCGTGCGCATACTGGAACCTGCCTGCGGCGCTGGCGGCATGTTGATCGCGGCGGCGCACGCGATGCACGATGCGCAGCTGAACTATCAACAGTGCATGCACGCCACTGCAATCGACATCGATCAGCGCTGCGTGCATATGACGTTCATCCAGCTGGCGCTCTTGCACGTGCCGGCCGTGGTGATTCATGGCAACGGCCTCACGGGCGAGTGCCGAGAGCAATGGTTGACGCCCGCACACATCCTGGGCGGCTGGCGCGCGCGGCTTCGCCGTCGCGAAGCGGAGGAGGGCGCTCGAGCGCTCCTGCAGGCGCCGGCGGACATGGACGAGATCCACGTCGACCAGGCCAAGACCGACAGTCGATCGGCCGAGATCGATGCGCCGCTGCAGGCCATTCCGAAAGCCATCCGCCAAGCGGCTGCCGCTGGCCAGATGTCGCTCTTCTAGCGAGGTTGCAATGGCCCCTCTCGGGGCCTGGCGCGCCGGCGACGCGCCATCTTCGGCACATGGAGAACCGCAAGCACTGCACGGAGCATACAGTCGCATCCCACTCCCGCACGGACGCTAGGGCCGCTGCGCGCGGCTTTGTAGCCGCGGCCCCATCTTCAAGGGCTTTCGCGGCATAAACCGCTCACTGCGTTCGCTATTTATTCCACGTCCCTTGACCGCGCTTTCGTGGGCTGCGCCCGCCTGCCCCGTGCAGTGCAATGCAGATCGGCTGACATTGCTGCACGCAAGGAGCCAACCATGAGTCGTGTTGTCCTGGGCGATTGCCTGTCCGTTCTTCCCACCTTGCCCGATCGCTGCGTCGATTTGGTTCTGACCGATCCGCCATACCTCGTCAACTACGTGGACCGCTCCGGCCGGAGCATCGCCAACGATCGTACCGACGAATGGCTGGCGCCGGCGTTCGCACAGATGTTCCGCGTCCTTCGCGATGACGCCTTCTGCATTTCGTTCTACGGCTGGAATCGGGTAGACCGATTCTTTGCCGCCTGGCGCGCGGCCGGCTTTCGCGTCGTCGGCCACCTGGTCTTTGCGAAGCAATACCAATCCAAAGCGCGATTTCTGGCGTATCAGCACGAGTCGGCCTACTTGCTGGCCAAGGGCCAGCCGGCGCTGCCGGCCGAGCCCTTGCCGGACGTCATGCCATGGAAGTACAGCGGCAACCGCCACCATCCGACGCAAAAGCCCGTCGAATGCCTGGCGCCGCTGATCGAATCTTTCAGCCGGCCGCGGGACATTGTGCTGGATCCCTTCGCCGGCTCGGGTTCGACGTGCGTGGCCGCCCGCCAGGTCGGCCGGCGCTTCTACGGCATCGAAATGGACCCGAAATATCACGCAGCCGCAACGCAGCGCTTGCAGCTCGCCCGCCAAGAAAGGATCGCAGCATGAGCCGGGACGAAAATGCAATGACGGGTGGCCTGGTCGCATTCTTGCAGGGCTACGGAAACCACGACTTGGACGGCCTGGCGGCGATCGCCCGATACAGCGCCTGGCCGGCGCTGGCCGCCCGCGAGAACGAGCGGCGCATGGCGCGAATTATCGAATCCTTGCCGCTCGATGAGGTGCAGGCCATTGCCCGGTCGGAAATCGACCTCAACCAGCTCGCCCGCCAGGTGCTGGCGGATTTGGACACGGAGTGAGTCCATGGCCATGGTAGAACTCTCCATGGCGGCTCGCGCCGCCATCGCGGACATCGCGCGCCGCGTTTTGAACCTGGAGACGCTGGATTGCCGAGGCCGCGCCCAGCTCGTCTATCACGAACTGTTCGTAGGCCAGTTGCGCGAGGCGCTGGAGGCCGCGTACCTGGCCGGCATGGTGGACCACTATCGCCGGGAATAGGAAGATCGGCGCCGGCCTGCCGGCCGGCGCAGCTTTCCTGTCGGCGGCGAGACCGCGCGCATGTCTACCGCTCGTCGGGCCGAGTAGGGCGTTTACACCAGTCTGCAATGACCTGCTTCTGGATCGCACGCCTGGCTGTGGCTTCGTTCACAAAGGTCTTATACGGGCCGCCGATGTGCGACCAGGGTCCGGTGGCCGAATACCGCACCTCGGCCGTGACCCCATTTCCGTCAGGCGCTGGTAGCGTGCGGTACGCCGCTCGGACGCCGTTGATGACGATGGTGCCGTCCAAACCGATTCACCTCTCTGAAGATATCGGATGCAGGAGAGTCGAGAATGCCACTCCGGTTGCGCTGCGCTACTAGGAAAAACACGAATCCGCCGTGCCGCAGCTCGTGTTAGATTGCGGGCCTTCCCGACCCACGTACCGTTCCGAGATGGATGAGCCGAAAAAGAGACGCCGTTCCAAAAAGCAGGCGCCAGAGTTGCATTGCTCGTTCTGCGATAAGTCCCAGTACGAGGTGCGAAAGCTGATCGCCCGAGATGGCGATAACCGGATCACGATCTGCGATGAGTGCATGGAAATGTGCAACCAGATCATCAACGATCAGTCGTTGGTAGAGACCGAACATCGTCCGAAAGCGCTGTTCGACTACATCGTTCGACAGCACGAAATCATCGGCCAAGCGACGGATAGGGCAAATAAGGCCATGGGCCTGCTGAACATTTCAATGCCGCCTTCGACGGATTCTCAGCATTAAGTCGGTTGATTTCAGCTCGGTCTGAACGCCTGCGCGGGCCGTTTTCGGACGGAGTGTCCACCCCTGGGCGTGCCCCTACGCCTTCGGCTGCGGGTCGGGCTCTCGCGCTTCGCGTTGAGCCTGGCCAACCCCGCCAGTCTCACCCCCGGTGGGGCTTCCAGCCGTCCCTCCCTTCGGTCGGCTCACGCCTTCGCGCCTGCCGGCGCTGCGCGCTGCCGCTTGCGGGCCGCCTTGCGGCCAGCTTGACCCGCGCTGCGCGCGGGTAGGGGCGCTCGGCGCGCGCCTGGCTTTGGTGTCGCCGCCCTGTCTCTCGCAATGCATCCATTCCCGCGAGCCCCGTCCAAAAACGCCGACCGTACCACTGCGCTCCTCCCTCCAAGGGTCCGGTGCTCACCCGTTCGGTGCTCGCCTTCGGCTGCGCTCCGCGTGCGGCCTCTGCTCCTGCCCTTTCCAGTCGTCACTACGTGGCCACGGACGGCACGGACAGGCCTCACAGGAACGGATGCGAATACCGCGGAGGGAAACACCATGAACAACCAAATCCAACAAACCTACGATCGGACGACTTCTTCAGGATCGGGTGACGCACTACCTCTTTCTTTGGGGCAAACGACCATGACTGACCACGCGGCGCTCAATGCCAACCTTCTGGCCGCAGCTAAAGAGACATTGCGCTGTGCGCAGGCGCGTCAAGATCGGCGCGGCGTGGATGTGCTCGATAAGTGGATTCTGTCGCAAGAGCATCAAGGCCCCGAGACTTGCAAGGTTCTGTGGTCGCGGGCAATGGACATGGCCTTCAACCTGGGCGAAGAAGAGTGCGAGGCTGGCCACGAGCAGGCCGATGTGCCCGCACTGCTGCAGGACGTGCCCGTGCTGATCGAGGCATGGCGAGGTGGTTGGAAATTCCACAAGAAGTCCACCGGCGAGCTGGTGCTGGCCTCCACCGCGCAGTAACCACCGCGATAAACCAACCGCCCAACGAAAGGAGACGCTTCATGAACGCACCCCAAGAACAGGACACGACCGATATGGCTATCGTCCTTTACACCGTCCTGGGTGGCGCTGAATGCGCCTTGACTAAAGCCGCCTTGGCGCAGCGCGGCCTTCAATACGCCGAGCGCAGCGCGATGGATTACGCGCCCGCGCTGGCTCGTAAAGGCTATGACTTAGCACCCGTCGTCACCGTCGCCGTTGAAAACGAGTTGATCGCCTGGACAGGCCATCGCCCCGACCTCATCGAACTGTTGGCCGACCTGCTGGATACCGGCTTGGTCGATGCGGACGGATTGCGCGAAAGAGACGCGGCAGAGGAAGCCGTGTTGACCCGGTTTCAGGTGGTGCTCCAACTGCGCGACCACCAAGCAAACGCCCAAGATTTCTTTGCCGAACATGGCGATCAGCCGCTGTATCGCGGGCGCGACTTGCTGAACTGGCTTGGCTATTAAACGAAAAAGCCCCTGATCGGCTGCAACCGATAGGGGCTTGCACCTCGACCACCCGTCAAAAGGAGAACCGTGATGAACCACGACTTTATCAGATTGGCAAACGACATGCGCCGCGCCCACTTGCTGGGCCTGGGCTTTCGCATCCCCGCGATGACGATGCGCCAGCTTACCGCCCTCATCGCCGCGCTCGATGCGCCCGAAATTCCCGCGCAACTGCACTGATCTCGATATCGACCTGGAGCATTTTTGATGAAACTCGATTCCCACGAACTCGCCGCCGTCCACGCCGCAGCCACGCGCATGGAAATCCCGCATTCGCAATTGCGCCTCAGTGAGGCGTATCAGGCCCGTGGCCTGGAAGACCGCAAGCAGGACGCCGAGATTCTGGAACTGAAAGCCACCATCCAGGCGATGGGCGGATTGCTGCAAAACCTCGTGGTGATCGCAGCGCCGGACGGTTCCTATGAAGTGTGCGCGGGCGGACGGCGCTGGACGGCCCTGGGCCTGCTGATCGCGGACGGTGTTTTCCCCGCCGATTACCCCGTGCCTTGCCTTGTGATTCCGGCTGCTCACGCGCACCACGCCAGCCTGATCGAGAACATCGGGCGCAAGGCGATGCACCCGGCAGACGTGTATGCGGGATATGCGCGCCTGCGTGCCGAAAACTGGACGGTTGCGGCCATCGCCGCCGCGCATGGCGCGTCCGAATCGGCGGTCAAGAAGCTGCTGGCGCTGGGAAGCGTGTCGCCCTCACTCATGCAGTTGTTCCGCGACGGCAAAATCAAGATGGACGAAATGCAGGCCCTGGCTTCGGTTTCGGACCACGCCCGCCAGGAGGCGGCATGGAAAACCTCTGCGAGCCAACCTTGGAATCGGGACTACTACATCCGCCAGTTGCTCGCAGAAACCGAAATGCGCGGCGATACGCCCGTGGCGCGGTACGTGACCGTCGCCGCCTACGAGAAGGCGGGCGGCGAGGTTCGCCGCGATCTTTTTGAGAACGACGCCTATCTGACCGACCCGGAGAAGGTGCGCAGCATGGCCGAAGCCAAGATGCAGCGATCCAAGCTGTTCAAGGCGGTGCAGTCCGAAGGCTGGTTGTGGGTGGAATGCCGCGTGTCTTTCGAGTACGCCGACAAAAAGCCCTTTGGCGAGATTCAGCGCGTCCTTCAGGAGCCCAGCAAGGCCCAGGCCAAGCAGATCGACGGACTGCAAAAGAAGATCGAAGCGGCGCGGACAAAGCTGGCTGAATTGCAAGAGGGCGAAGGCCAGAACGCGGCCGACCTGGACAAGGTTTGCGGCCTGATTCGCGGCTATGAAGGGCAGCTTCGTGAAATCCGGGCCGAGCTTTACGACTACCCGGCCGACCTGAAAGCCCTGTGCGGAGCGATTGTGCACCTGGACTACCAAGGCGACTTGACCGTCACTCGCGGCTTGATCCGCCAGGACGAGCGCGACGCCGTGGCCCAAGCCACGCGCAGCGACGACGCAGATGGCCAGAAGACGGCGGGCGTGGACTTGCCCCCCGTGCTGACCCGGCCCGTGCATTCGGAGGCGCTGACCAACCGGCTCCAAGCACAGCGCGTCATTGCGCTCCAGGCCGAAATCATGATGCGCCCGACGCTCGCGCTCTGCCTGCTTATCGAACAAATGCTGGGGGATCTCGACATGAGCCGCCGCAGCAGCGCCGGAGACACCTTCGATTTTTCGTTGCGGACAGCACACGACGAGCTGGCGAAGACGGACGAAGGCATCAAGGAAAGCTCGGCCTGGGCTGCGGTGCATGCGCAGATCGAGGCCGTCATGATGAACGTGCCGGAAGACCACGCAGCGGTCCTGCCTTGGCTCCTGAATCAGTCGCACACCGACCTCATCGACCTGCTCGCCGTCCTGACCAGCGTTTCCATCTACCGCCGCCAAAGCAATTCCTACGGCGACGAACCCCGGCACCTGGACCGTTTGGGCGAACTGATCGGCCTGGACATGAGCAAGTGGTGGAAGCCGACCGCGCAGTCCTACCTTGCCCATGTGTCCAAGGACCGAATCGCGGCAGTGGTCGCGGAAGCAGTCGATGCCGAGCAGGCTAAGCCGCTGCTTGCGATGAAGAAGGCGCAGGCCGCCGCAGCAGCGGAGCAATTGCTGGAAGGGAAGGGCTGGGTGCCTGAACTGATGCGCGCCCAACCCCTTCAGGTCGCAATGGCCGTGGAACACCCGATGGGAGAAATGGAGGAATAAGGAGCATGGCCCCCGGGGGCAGGCCCCCCGGGGCATGGGCGGGTGTGGGTTACCCGCATAAATGACTAGTGCGGCTAGTCATTTGCTGTTAAAATGACCATATGCACTGACCATTTTAAGGGGCCGCCATGCACAGCCAGCAAGTCTCTAAGACCGAGTTCAAAGCGCGCGCGCTTGAGCTTTTCCGGCAAGTCGAAGCGACCGGGGAATCCATTGTCGTGACCGACCACGGTAAGCCCGCACTTGAAATCCGTCCCTATCGGGAGGTGGCCAAGCGCAATCCGTTGGATGTGCTGCGCGGCTCCGTCCTGCGGTTTGACGATCCCTTGTCGCCGGTCGGCGAAGATGCGTGGGAGGCAGCGCAATGATCGTGCTGGATACCCATGCACTGGTATGGTGGGCGGCAGGGGATGCGCAGTTGAGCCGTCCCGCACGTGAGGCCATTGAGGCCGAAGGGCAGGACGGTGAAATCCTGGTTTCGGCCATCAGCGCCTGGGAAGTCGCAATGTTGGCCAAGGCCGGTCGTTTGGCTTTGACCATGGATGCGGAGGCGTGGCTGGATACGGTTGCCCAAGTGTCTGCCATTCGGTTCGTTCCAGTGGATGTGCGCATTTCTGTTCAGTCCGTGGACCTGCCCGGGGAATTCCACAAGGACCCGGCTGATCGCATCATCGTGGCCACGGCGCGGCATCATTCGGTGCCTCTGGTATCTGCTGACTTGAAGATTCGCGATTACCCGCACGTTCAGACCATCTGGTGAGGTAACCCATCTCCCAAAGCAAAGGGCCGCCCTAGGGCGGCCCTTTGCTTTGGATGCACGGCGTCTTGGGTCGAGGCGTCCAGTCCCACCGGCTGCGCCGGCGGGGCCGTCCTTCGGACTTCGTGAGCGTCCCCCGGACGCTCACAGGTGCCCTTAAGGCCCCCGCCGCCAGGGCGGCGGCGGGTCCCTTAAAGCCACCACACACTACGCACCCTCCGGGTGCGGTTATCTCTTTGATTTTTTGGGGCTTTCCTCGCGCAGAATTGTTTTCTTTTGTCCTACAACAAACCGCGCTAAAGCGCCAGAGGCCACGCGGGCAGCGGGTTTGCCCGGAATGCAGCCGTATACATTCCGCCGATTCTTGACATTCTCGTCGTCGGGCGCTGGGTGATGAGACAACTATGAGACAGGTGTCAGACACGTGTGAGACAACTATGGGACATGTGTGAGACATCTATGAGACACACATGAGACCACAGTGGGACAACAGTGAGACAAAGTACGCCCCAGGCGACAATCGCAACATGAAATCGACTTGTGCTGTGTCATTTCTTGCGCTTGACCGTGGTTCAGGGCCGCTGCCAGTCGGCCGATTGTCCGAACCTAGTCGCGCGAGGAAACGTGACATTTCGGGCAGGCGGTCATGCCTGTGGTGTCGGATCTGTCCTAAGGGCAGTTTCCGACCGGGAACCGCGAGCGGCCCTTGTCGACTGGCCGATGACGACCCGTTGCAGCCCTTTGGGTCGGCGCCGTCGAACGTCAGCTTTCAAGGGGTTAGTGGTCAGTCCCAGCGGAGTGGCTGCTTGGACATGTCATTGCGCATCCCCTCGAAAGGCAAATGATCTTGGAGAACAAGTGCAGACTGAAAACGAGGCGAAGCGGCACAGCGACGGTTGGAAGGCGACGTCCGGCTCGCTTCCTCAGGCCGCGTTAGGATGAGGACGGTGCGACACTGAGCAGGTGCGCCCTCATGTCGGAGGAGGTGCTCGGTGGGGAGCCGAGGCGCACGGTCAAATGGCGTAACGTTCGCATTGTGTCTCCGATGTTCTGGTATGTGCTCCCTGGGGGACCAGGCTCCACCCAAAAAGCGGACGGCGCTCCTGGGTATTAACGTGCGGAAAGGCCGGCTTCTGCAGCGCTGAAGCGGCGGCGCGCCCAGGGCCGGCCGCCGCGGTCGGGGCTGCAGTCAGCTCTGCTCTCCGTTGCGCATCTCGTGCAGCCGATAGCGCATTTCGCAGTCGAGATAGTCTTCGGTGTGGATCAGCACTTGATCGGACGCCAGAAGCACCACGCCGTATTGCGGCTGCTCATGCACGCCTATGATTTGGCTCTCGTCGCCGTGCAGATCGAGCGCGACCTGATGGTTGGTACCGCGCAGCGTCGAGTAGCCGATGCCGTGATAGACGCCGCAGATCGGGCGGTGGATGTGGCCGAAAAACACCTGCCGAATGCGTGCTTCGAAGCCGGCGATGGCGGCCATGAATGGCCCGGTGTCGCGTAGCGAGATGAGGTCCATGCTGCGGATGCCGATCGGGAAGAACGGGTGGTGCATGAACAGCAGCACGGGCTTGGCCGACGCCTCCAGTTGTTCGCGCAACCAGGCCGCGCGGCGCTCGCAGAAAACGCCCCAGTGCACGCCGGGCTCGTTGGTATCGAGGAACAGCGCCAAGTGATCGCCGAAGTCCACCCCATATTGCACAAAACCCTCGGGGTCGCGCCCGACGTGCGGGAAGTATTCCCGGAAGATCTCGCGGTGATCGTGGTTGCCCAGGATCGGGAACACCGGCATGGTAAGTGGTGCCAGACACTCGCGCAGGTGTTCGTATGCGCCGGGGTGGCCGTAATGGGTCAGGTCACCGGTGATGGTCACGGCTTGGGCGTCGGGCTGGTGCGCCAGAATGTGAGCTACCGCCTGCTGCAGCCGCTGCTTGGGATTGGTGCCATACAGATCGCTAGCGTCGGCGACCAGGTGGGTGTCGGTGAGATGGATGAATTTCATCGCGGCGCTCACTTCAGCAGCTTCTGCACATCGCGCGTCATGGCGTCCAGCGCGGCGTCGGGCTTGGTGGACTTGTCGAACACGGTCTGCAGGTGATCATTGATCACGTCAGTGATCTTCAGGCCGTTTTCGCCAGGGAACGCGTACCAGCCGGTCAGCCACGGCAACTGGCGCACGGCGGTGTACTGGTTCGGGTTGGCGTCGTAGTAGCCCTTGAGCTTGGCGGGGTCGTCAATCGGCAGGGTGTTGGCGGGGAAATAGCCGGTGCCCTTGGTCATGATGGTGGCCCCTTCGGGGCCGGTGGCGAACTTGATGTATTCCCAGGCAGCCTTCTGGCGCGCCGGGTCTTTAGCAAACATCATGGCCACGTTGCCACCGGCCGGCACGCGAGCGTTATCCCCATAGGTCGGGAAGAAGCCCGTCACCATCTTGAACTTGCCGCCGATCTGCTTCTCGATGGTCGACAAGCGTGACGTGGACGATGACAGCACAGCGAGCTTGCCGGTCACAAACAGCTGGGCGGCGTCCTTGTATTTTAAGTTCTGCATGGTGCCGTGCTCGACCATGCGGCCCATCTGCTCGATCGACTCGCGGCCGGTCTGGTCATCGAAGGCCACCTTGGCTTCGCTCGCGTCGAGCATGCTGCCGCCCTTGGAGAACACCATGGCCTGCCAGAGCCAGTTGCCGGTGATTTCCCAGTCGTAGTGCAGGCCATTGGTGCCGGCGTTGGCGGCGCGCGACTTGTCGGCGGCGGCGAGGATGTCGTCCCAGGTTTTGGGCAGCGCGTCGGCCTTCACGCCGGCGCGCTCCAGCAGGTCCATGTTGTAGTAGACGATCGGCGTCGAGAGCGAGAAGCCGATACCCACCTGCTTGCCATTGACTTGGCCGAGCGACATCAGCGCAGGGCTATACCCGCTCTTATCCCAATCCTTCTCGGCCTGGATGAAGGGCGTGAGATCGACCGCGATGTTGCGGTCGACGAACACGCGTTGGCGGTTCAGGCCCTGGTACGACACGTCGGCCAGTTGGCGCGTGACCGCATGCCGCAGCGCCTGTTGCGCGGCGGCCTCGTACTCGGGCGTGGGCGCGCGGAACTTCACGGTGTAGTCGGGAAACTTCTCCGTGAAGCGCTTGGCGATGCCCTCGTGCACCGTGTTGAACATGTCGGGATAGGGGTAGTCGACGATCAGTTCTATCTTGGCGGCCTGGGCGGCATTGCCGATCAGGGCGACGCCGGCCAGCAGGCCGAACAGCAGTTTGAATTGCATGGAGGTTCCTTTAACCTTTGACACCGGTGAGGGTAACGCCCTCGATGAAGCGCTTCTGCGCCGACAGAAAGAACAAGAGCAAGGGCAGGGTGATGATCACCGTGCCTGCCATTAGGGGGCCGAAATCCGTGCCGGCTTCCTCGTTCTTGAAGAACATGGTGCCCAGCGGCGGGGTGGCCAGATCGGTGGTGTTGATTACCAGCAGCGGCCAGAAGTAGTCGTTCCAATGCCACACCACGGAGAAAATCGAGAAGGCGATGAGCGCGGGCATAGCCGCAGGCATCATCACGCGCCACACCAATTCGAACTCGCCCATGCCGTCCAGCCGCGCAGCATGGATCAGGTCGTCGGGTACGCCTATAAAGAACTGGCGCATCAGGAAGATGCCGAAGGCTGAGGCGATGAACGGCAGAATTAACGCTGCGGTGGTGTCGAGCAGGCCGGCGTGATAAAGCAGGATGTAGAGCGGGATCGCGGTGGCCTGGAATGGAATCATCAGCGATAGCAGCACCAGACCCCAGGCCAGGCGCTTTCCACGGAATTTGAGCTTGGCAAAGCAATAGGCGGCCGGCAGCGACACGATGATCTGCAGGATCAGGATCCCGCCGCACACCACGATGCCGTTCCACAGATAGCGCAGTAGTGGCACCTGGGTCAGCGCGCGGGTGTAGTTGTCGACCGCGGCCCACTGCCGCGGCAGCAGGTGGAAGCCGTCGCGGAAGATCTCGTCGGCCGGTTTCAGGGATGTCGACAGCATCCAGACGAAGGGCAGCAGATAGACCGCGGCGCCGGCCAGCAGCAGTGTGTGACGCAGCACGCGCCAGGACAGCCCCGGTTGCATGGGATTCTTCATCAGTGGAGTGTCCGTTTTTCCATACTGGCCTGCTGCACCAGCGTGAGCACGAAGATGCAGCCGACGAACACCACCACCATGGCCGCCGCATAGCCCATGCGGAAGAAACCGAAGCCCTCGGCGTAGATGGTGTGCAGCAGCACCTCCGTGGATTTGTTGGGGCCGCCCTGGGTCAGTGCGTGTACCGTGTCGAACACCTGCAGCGAACGGATACCACACACCGTGACCACGAACAGCATGGTTGGGCCGAGCATCGGCAGCGTGAGCCGCAGCAGGCGGTCGAGCGGATGGCGCATGCCGTCGAGCAGGCTGGCGTGGCGCAGTTCGGCCGGGATGTTTTTCAGACCGGCCAGGAACATCACCAGCGCCAGGCCCGACATCTGCCAGATGCCGATGGCCGCCAGCGCCGGCAGGGCCAGGTCGTAGTCTTTGAGCCAGTTGTGCGGCTGGACGCCAAACCAGCCCAGCACGTGGTTGAGAAAGCCCACCGAGGGGTGCATCAGGAACTGCCACACCACCGCCATCGCGATCAGTGTCGAGGCAACCGGCATGAAGAACGCGGTGCGGTAGAAGCCGCGCCAGGAATCATGCGACTCGATCAGGAGTGCCACGGCCAGGCCGATCGCGATCGAGCCAAGCGACACCACCACGAGGTAGTACACGGTGTTGGCGAAGCTCTTGCGGAACGTGGTGTCGTGCCACAGATCGGCGTAATTTCCCAGGCCGATCCAATTCCAGCTGGCCGCGCCGAACTGCCAGTCGGTGAGCGACATGAGCGCTACCACCACCAGCGGCAGCACCAGCAGCAGCAGGGTCAGCACCAGGCTTGGCCCGAGTAGCAGCGTTAGTTGCAAAGGCTTGATGCGCATCACGGCTCCTAGGCGGCCAGCGACAGCGCACGCTGGCCGTCAGCGAGACTGTGGCCGTCGGCATCGAACGCATGCCAGGCCGCCAGTGGCACGTACACGCGCAGCACCTCGCCGGTGTGGATGCGGTTGCTGGCGGGCAGCACCACGACGACCTTCTCCGCCCTTGCAGTCTGCAGCGTAACCATGCAGTCGGCCCCGGTGAACTCCACCAACTGCACCGCGCCGCTTACCACCAGGGCATCGCGCATGGGCGCGAGCGTGGCGGCATGCGGACGGAATGCCAGTCGGGTGCTGCGCGTGGGGAAGTGTGGCTCGATGGCCTGTTCCTGCAACGCAGCGCGGCCAGAGCCGTCGTGGCCCACGGTCAGGAAGTTGATGCGCGGCGCGCCCACGAATGCAGCGACGTCTGCGTGTTGAGGCGCGTGGTAGATCTCCTGCGGCGTGCCCAGCTGCAGAATGTGGCCACCCTTCATCACCGCCACGCGATCCGACATGGACATGGCCTCGTGCTGATCGTGCGTGACATATACGAAGGTCACACCGAGCTGGTCGTGCAACTGGCGGATTTCGCTGCGTAGCGACTGGCGCAGGTTCGCATCGAGATTGGAGAGTGGTTCGTCGAACAGGAATAGCGAGGGTCGGCGCACCATCGCGCGTGCCAATGCCACGCGCTGGCGCTGGCCGCCAGAGAGCTGGGCTGGCTTACGTGTCCACAGATGGTCGATGCCCAGGATACCGGCCACCTGGCGGCCCTGGTCCTGCGCGTCGCGTACACGGCGGCGCGTACCGGGGATGAGCCAGCGCGCACCGGGCAGGCGCTGGGCGAAGTTGAGTGAGCGCATATAGAGCGGGGTGCAGATGTTGTCGCCCACGCTCATGTGTGGATAGAGCGCGTACGACTGGAACACCATGGCGCAGTCGCGTTCGCTGGGCGACTGCGCCAGGATGTCGGTGCCGCCCTTGCGCAGGGTGCCGCTGTCGGGCATCTCCAGTCCGGCCAGCAGCTTGAGCAGCGTGGACTTGCCACAGCCCGAGGCGCCGAGCAGGGTCAGGAACTCGCCATCGTGGATGGTGAGCGAGAGACGGTCGAGCACTGTCGTGCTGCCATAGGACTTGCTGATCTGGTCAAGGACGAGGTCAGTCATCTTCTGTCTCCAGGACGCGGGTGGGGTGCGACGCGATCCAGTGCGTCAGGTCGCCGGCATGGTCATAGGTGAATACGGCGGGGGTAAGGTCACCGGGCCGGGCATGGTAGCCACCGCGATGGGCGGCGAAATCCACGCGGGCGGCCTGTGCGCAGCGCGCGTCGACCTGCGAGTCCCCCACGAACAGGGCCCGTCCGGAGGGATGGCCGACACGTTCGAGTGTGGCCAGCAGCGGCGCGCCATCGGGCTTGGGCGGCAGACCGTCGTCGAGACAATGGACGTGGCTGAAGTGCGCGCGCCATTCGTGGTGCGCCAGCAGGGTCAGGGTGGAGGCGCGGTCGCGGTTGGTGCACACGGCCAGCGTATGGCCGGCCGCCCGCAGGCCGGCCAGCAGCGCGCCGGTGCCGGCGTAGGGCGTGGCCGTCACCAGCGTGTGATCGAGATAGTGGCGCGACATTGCCGCGAACAGCGCGGGGCGCGCCCCGTCTTCAGGGCCGGCCAGTTGCGCGGCGGCGCGTTTGAACATTGGGCCGACGCCCTGGCTCAAGGCCAGACGCAGCGCGGTCGGATCGAGACTGGGGGCCGAGGCCGGGGCTACGGCGCGCACGGCCGCCAGCAGGCTGGGCCAAGTATCGAGCAGCGTGCCGTCGAGATCAAAAACGATCGCTGGATAGGGGGTGAAAGTTGTCATGTCCGGTACTTTATTGATCGAATGTGACGCAGATATGAACAAATTCTTTTATAAAAGATCAATATCGATCATTCCATCGTTTAAGGCTCCAGACATCTCTGTGTGATAGGGTGGCGGCCCCGGCCCGATAACGATCAAATATGCTCAAAGCCGAACGTCAGCAGCGCATCCTCGCGCGTATGCAGGAAACCAACGCCGTGACCGTGCGCGATCTGGCGCAGGCCTTTTCGACCTCGCCCATCACCATCCGCCGCGATCTGCTCGAACTGGGCGACAAAGGCATGCTGGCACGGACCCATGGCGGCGCGGTGGCCTTGCACGAGGTGCTGGCCGAGGGCAATGCGCGCTATGAGATGTACAGCTATGCCGAGCGGCATAATCAGCAGTCGGCCGAGAAGGCCGCGATCGCGGAGTGCGCGGCGCAGTACATCTCCGATGGCGACAGCATCCTGATCAACGCCGGCACCACTGCGCACGCGCTGGCTCAGGCTCTGCGCGGCCACCAGGATCTACATGTCATCACTAACGGGCTTTCCGTGGCCGCGGCGGCCGGGCAGAGCCGAATGGCGTATGTGTATGTGCTGGCTGGCCGGCTCGACACGCGCAAACAGGCCACTATCGAGCGCGCCGACAACGACACGCTGTCGGGCATCCAGATCCGGGAGGCATTTCTCGGGGTGCACGCAGTGTCCGCCGCCGGCATCTTCATGCGCGACAGCGAGGACGGGGCCATGAACCGCGCCTTCATCGCGGCGGCGAGCCGTACCACCGTGATGGCCGACCACACCAAGCTCAAGGCGTATGCCAGTTTCCGCGTGGCCGCCTGGCAGCAGGGGCAGCGCCTGATTACCGATCCGGCGGCCGACCTGGAGGTCGTCGCCGCGATCCGCGCCCAGGGCGTGGAAGTGGTGATCAGCGCCTAGGCGGGTAGGGGCGCGGACCCGGTCGAGCTCTCAATGGCGAGTTAAAGCGGACATTCAAAAGGGCAAGTTATATGACCGCTTCTGGCCGGTCGCCGCCCTCCGACGTGCGGCGGGCGACTTCCGAGCCAAAGCAATCATTGCGCTTAGATGCCCAGCTCTAACCCTAGCCGCGGATACCAAGCCATCCGTTCATCCCCACGTAAATGCCTACGGCGATGATCAGTAGGCTGGAGAGATAAGGTGCCCGCTGGGCCACCGCGCTGAACCATGGCGCGCGCTTATTGACCTGACGCACGCTGAGTGCCGCGACGGCTCCAACCGTCACCAGAGTGATGGCCAGCCCGATCGAGAAGCACAGCACCAGCACGGCGCCTAGCGTGAACTCCTTCAACTGAAGACACAACAAGAGAACGGTAATCGCCGCCGGGCACGGAATCAGCCCGCCGGTCAGGCCGAACAAGGCGATCTGCCAGTTGGTCACGTTCCGGTTCGTGAACCGCCGGCGGATGTCGTTGGCATGCGCCAACTGGTGCGCATCCTGGTATCCCTCGCCAGCCACATCCAACCCTCGCAGTTCTTCATGTAGGTGGTCATGCTGGCGCTCATCCGGTTCCATGAAAGCGACGTCATAGCTGTGAACGTGCCGGCCGTGGCTCAGGGCCAGGCGCGCCATGAACTCGTGTGGTTCGGGAATTTCCTCGAGGGACTCCAGGTAGCCGTCCTTTTGAGCGAAATGGAATTCATGGCGCGTCCCGTCGACCCTTTCGGTCGTCACAGAAAAGTCCTGCGCCCGCCAGTTCCCGCCCCGCACGCTGCTCAGCCTCCAGCGTGGCGGAATGCCGTCCTCGAAGATCTCCAGCGCGACCAGGCCGTGCCCGGTATCGATTTCGTGCCGCTCCGCGCCATGGAAATGGCCCTCATGCCCATGGCCGTGGTCGTGGTGATGATGCCCATGTCCCGCGCCATGCTGCTCGCGCCAGGTGCGCCAGAACATCCATGCCGCGATCAGCACGATGATGACCCCAGACGCCAGCTGGAAATATGGCTCCAGTTCCTCCGCCGCGACCCCGCGCCACAGATACATGCCGCCCAGGCCGATCCCCCACACGATCAGGGTGTGCGAAATGGTCGCGGTGATGCCCAGCAGCACCGCTTGCCACACCGATCCTCGGATCGCGACGATGAACGCCGCCATCATCGTCTTGGAATGGCCGGGCTCTAGCCCGTGCAGCGCGCCCAGCAGAATGGCGCTTGGAATAAACAGCCAGGCGTGCGACGCACCCTGGGCGATCAGATCGGAAAACGACAACATGGATAGTGTTCTTAGAGGTACTTGGTGATTTCTTTGAACTCGTCGATGGCGCGTTGCCTGTCCTCGTCCAGTTCGCCTACCGCATCCTGCAGGCAGTGATCGATATGGTCTTGAATGAGGATCTTCTTGGCCTGGGAGATGGCACGCTCGACGGCATGCAACTGCTGGGCCAGCTCAAGGCAGGGACGGTGTTCTTCCATCATCGATAGAATGCTGCGCAAATGCCCTTCCGCCCGCTTGAGACGTTTGGCCACGGCGTCGTGATGATGGTGAGGGTCGGGTTGGTTCATGTGACGATCATATCCCCCCCGGGGGGATACGAGGCAAGAAGCCACGCTGTCATTCGGGGCAACCAAAAATTCTGTTGTAGCGATCTCTACATGATTGCAGAGATCGCAACGTCTTCTTATTCTGCTCCTCATGGACACCCCGCACGCATCCTCCTGGCTTCTGCTGATCGTCAGCCTGCCCACCGGCGGCGCCACGACGCGCATGCGCATCTGGCGCAGGCTCAAGGCCCTAGGCTGCGCCGCCTTGCGCGACGGCGCCTATCTGCTGCCTGCGCACGCCGAGCAGGCATCCCAGCTGGCCGATCTGGCCGCCGAAACAAACGAGGAAGGCGGCCAGGCCTGGCTGCTGCGGGTCCGGCCCCAGGACAACGAGGAGTCCGCCTCGTTCCAGGCCCTGTTCGACCGCTCGGCCGAGTACGACGCCTGGTTGGCGGAACTGGCCCAGGCGCGCCAGACGCTGGCCGCTTTGAACGCGGCGGAACTCAACCGCCTGTTGCGCCGATACGAACGGAGCTACCAGGCGCTGCGCCGGACCGACTTCTTCCCGGCTGAAACCTCGCTGCGCGCACAGGCGCAGCAGCGCGATTTCGCCAATGCCATCGAATCCCTCCTGTCGCCCGGCGAACCCCATGCGGCCCAGGGAGGCATCGCGCGCCGAGATCCCATGCATTACCGGGGACGCCTCTGGGCGACCCGGCGCCATATCTGGGTAGACCGGGTCGCCTGCGCATGGCTGATCCAGCGCTTCATTGACCCGTCCGCGCGCTTTCTATGGCTGGAGACCCCGGCGGAGTGCCCCGCCGATGCTCTGGGCTTCGATTTCGACGGCGCCACCTTCACGCACGTGGCCGACAGGGTGTCGTTCGAGGTCCTGCTCGCCAGCTTCGGCCTGGACGAAAACCGTGGCCTCGTGCGCCTCGGCGCAATGGTGCATGTGCTGGACGTAGGCGGCGCCGCGGCGCCGGAGGCTGCCGGGTTCGAGGCCATGCTGGCCGGCGCGCGCAAACGCCTGCCCGATGACGACGCATTGCTGGCCGAAGTCGGCGCTGTGCTGGACTCCCTGTACGCCCACTTCTCCAGTGGGCGTAAGGCCTAATCTCTTTTCCGTTCAAGTGAGCAACCATGAGCTCCACTCAAGAATCCGCCAGCGATAGCGCGGAGCCACTCGTCTCGCGACCCGCCTATACCCTTTGGCAACTCGTCTGGTATTTCACCCGGCTGGGGATGCTGGGCTTCGGTGGCCCGGTTGCCCTGGCCGGCTATATGCATCGCGATCTGGTGGACAGGCGAAGCTGGATTACCGACGGCGACTATAAGGAAGGCTTGGCGCTCGCCCAACTCGCGCCTGGCCCTCTGGCCGCGCAGCTCGCGATCTACCTCGGTTACGTGCATTACCGTATCCTCGGCGCCACGCTCGTGGGAATCGCTTTCGTGCTGCCGTCGTTCTTCATGGTCGTGGCTCTGGGATGGGCATACGTGCGTTTCGGCGGCCTGACCTGGATGCAAGCGGTGTTCTACGGCGTGAGTGCCGCCGTGATCGGCATCATTGCTATCAGCGGCTACAAGCTCACTACCAAGAGCGTGGGCAAGGACAAACTGTTGTGGGCCATCTATCTGGCGCTGGCCATCGTCACTGTCATCACCGAATCTGAAATCGCCTGGCTGTTTCTCGCGGCCGGCTTGCTTGTCTGGTTTTGGCGCGCGCCACCCAAGTGGCTAAAGTCCGGACATCTGTCGGTCGCCGCAGCGGTTTCGGTGCCAGCCGGGGCTACGCTGAGCACGCTGGACTGGCCACTGCTCTGGCAGATCGGCGTGTTCTTCGCCAAGGCAGGGGCTTTCGTCTTCGGCTCAGGGCTGGCCATCGTGCCATTCTTATATGGCGGCGTGGTCACCGACTTCCAGTGGCTCAGCGACAAGCAGTTCGTCGATGCTGTAGCGGTAGCCATGATCACGCCCGGCCCCGTGGTCATCACCGTGGGCTTCATCGGATATTTGGTCGCCGGGTTCCCTGGGGCCTGTGTGGCGGCCTTGGCCACTTTTTTGCCTTGTTATCTGTTCACCATCATTCCAGCGCCGTACTTCAAGAAGTACGGAAAGCTGCCCGGTATTCTCGCGTTCGTTGATGGCGTGACGGCCGCGGCGATCGGCGCCATCGCGGGCGCGGTCATCGTTATCGCCCGACGCACGCTCGTCGATGTGCCGACATTGATGTTGGCAATAGCGGCAGTGCTGTTGCTGTTGCGATTCAAGAAACTGTCCGAGCCGATGATCGTTGCTGGCGCGGCGTTGATTGGCTTGGCGGTTTATCCACTGGTGCACTAAGTCCTTTTTTCAGGAGCCCATCATGCAATGGATCACTCGTGAACGGCCTAAGATCGACCGCATCGCCTGCCCGTGGCTAATCGCCCGTTTTATCGACGAAACGCCAGAATTTCTCTACGTGCCGGCAGGCGACGTTCTACGCATTGCCAGGGAAGCCGCCGCGATTCCCTACGACATCCCAGGCGTGGAACTATCGCATGTCGGAGAACGATGCAGCTTCGACGCTTTTCTCGATAAGTACCAGTTGGCAGATAACCCGGCGTTGCAGCAACTGGCCGGAATTGTGCGCGGCGCCGACACTTCGCGCCTGGACCTGACCCCCCAGTCAGGCGGACTGTACGCGCTGTCGCTGGGCTTGTCGCACCTTTACACCGACGACCACGTCATGCTCGGCCATGGCATGGTCATGTACGACGCCCTGTACGCATGGTGTCAGTGGTGCCAAGGAGAAACGCATCAATGGCCGCCGGCGATGCCGACGGCATAAGGCGCGATCCCAGGCTGAGCATCAACACCTTTGGGAGGCGCTCATGCAAAGCATATCTGTTCCCGAACTTGCGCTCTGGCGCAATGCCGAATTTCCCCATACGTTGATAGATGTGCGTCGCAAGCTCAGGCGCAAGGAGGATGGCGTGGCGATTGCCAATGGACAATGGCTCGATCCCGCTTTGTGGCTGGAATGGAAAGACTCCGTATCAGCCACGCAGCCCGTCATCATCTATTGCGCCCACGGTCATGAGCTAAGCCAGGGGCTGGCTGCCACCCTCCGTGCAATGGGCATCGACGCTAGGTACTTGCTCGGAGGCATAGAGGCCTGGCGTTCTGCTGGTCAGAGTGTGGAATTAGTTAAATCTCACGAGCAACCCGCTAGCAAAACATGATCATCTTCTCACTCGGCATTGTCTAGGAGACTCCGGGGAACGTAATGACAGCTATTGGCCGCCATCGGCCGGTCGACAAGGACGGCTAGCCGCCAGAAGCGGTCGCCTACCTGATATATATTCGAGACTTCTAACCAAGTTTGCAAGGTAAGACGTGGAAATCGATATTACCTCTGTTGACGTCCGGCTATTTACACCCGACGACGATATTTCGACTCTCACTTCGTTACTGCACCGAGCATATGCCCAACTCGGTGAAATGGGATGGCAGTTCAAAGCTGTAGATCAGTCCGACGATGTCACGCGGCAGCGCTTGGATGCTGGGGAGTGTTATGTGGCGGTTGCGGGCGGCAACTTGGTGGGGACCGTACTCTACGTTCCTCCGCCACGGACCAGAGGGACACCATGGCTCGATCGGCCCGATGTCGCTAGTCTTCATCAGCTGGGGGTGGACCCCGCTCTACAAGGGTCGGGGCTCGGGACCAGACTGATGAAATACGCCGAAGCTCGGGCGGCAAACTGTGGTGCCAGTGAAATCGCTTTAGATACCGCCGAACCCGCAACGCATTTGCAAGATTGGTACATCTCACGCGGCTACCGGCCGATTGAATTTGCGCAATGGGCACACACTAATTATCGCAGCATCATTATGAGCAAGCCATTGGGCGAATCCGCCTAGACTTTTAGTGCGCGCAATGGACGCGCTGAACGCACGCCGGATGGGGAGAGAACCTTCCCCACTTGGCGACGGTGGGGCGGGAGTGATCGTGCGCCTTTTGCGGCTTCAGGTCGAAAATTGCCTGTCTTCGACGACCACTCCGGGCCAAGAGTGGCCGGCTGCGGGTTTACGCAATAACACTTTTGAGTGTTTATCGCACTTCGTGAGCGGTCGTTCGGGCGATCAGACGGCGAGAAACCTGCGGCCGATTATATTTCTCGCTTTCACTACGCAACGTGATCGCTTGTCCGCAAGAATATAGGCGGCGCTCTTAGCTGGATGCTAGTCGCACCAGGAAACGTGACACTTCGGGCAGCCGGTCATGCCGGTGGCGTCTGTAATTTCCAGAGTGACGTCCTCCTCGCAGCGATAGCAATAGCCTTCCGGCGGTAAAAAGGTGAGGCCTTTGGCTTGGCGGAGCAGTATTTGTGCTCGCTCGGCAGTGCACGCCCGCGCTGCTTCGTCCGGTCGGGTTATCTCGAACAAGTGCATGACCTGGTGCCGCAATTGCAGAAGTGCTTGCAACTGGATCTGCTCCTGCTCAGGTTCACCCAGAGCCAACGATCCGCTGCTCGGATGCCGTTCTAGCTCGACCTGCAAGCGGCCGTACTCTGCATGAGTAATGTCATCGACGCGCAGCAGCACCGCGCCGCATTCCACTGGGTACGGATCCTCGGCCCAGTTCGTGTAGGAGGACTCGCGGACGTGCAGCAGCTGGTCGAAGGTTTCTAAGGCGTCCCTCTCGACTAAATGGATCACGCCCTGGGCCCCCGCCAGCCCGGTACTTTTAATGTGGACAAAGCTTCCCTTGACGGTTAGCGTGAAGAACGGTGTTTGAATAGATTGCATTGTTAATCCTATTTGGTGTGGTGTTCCATCGTGGCAGGCGCTTTGTATGGACGCCAAGGGCGGGTAGCTTCCAATCCGATGTCCAAGGCCGCAGTCTTTTCCTCGAGCCGATCTACGACGCCGGCCAACTCGCTGGCGTCGTTCGTGTAGATCTCCGTATGGTGACGTGCGCGTGAAATAGCCACGTAATAGACGTCACGCTGCGTGGTCCGGCTAAAGCTCTCCGCGTTGATGAGTGCGCGGTCGCATGTGAGGCCCTGGGCGCTATGGCTGGTCGTGGCATATGCGCGATCCAGGTGTAGGGGGCCGGTGGCAGCATCCAGCGTGAGCCTCCGGCCGTTGCCGCCAATGGTGACGGTGGTGGGGGTTACCGCCAGCACCTCGAATCGGCCACCGTTGACAAGGTCAAGCTTGGCGTTGTTCCGTGTCACTCGCACCCAGTCGCCTGCAGACAATTCCGCCTGGACTGGCTCGTATACGGAAAGCTTGGCGGCGCGTGCAGGATTGAACTGCGTGCGCTCTCCTGTGATGACATGTTCGACAACCAGATCATTTGGCTTTCCTGGCGCTACGCCGATGACGCGGTACATCTCGGTCTGGCGTAGGTTGCCCGTCTTGTAGTCGCGTTCCGGTTGGAGGATGTCGCCGGCGACGTAGTACTTCGCCACCCGTCGCTCCGCCTGGGTCGTGTCGCGACGGGTGAGCAGATTGAAGTCGAATCCACGGCCAGACAGGCCCAGCGCCTGGTGCGTTGCCTCGTTCAGTGCATTGCGCGAATCGTTCGTGCCTGTGACGATCAGCGTTTCACGCCTTTCATCCCCGTCGAGCGTGGCGTACTTGGAGGCGATGGCGTCATAGCGGGTGCCGTCGTCATCGATGGAATGGACCGCTTTGAGCTTTCCGTCCAACACGGCGAGGGATGCGGACGCCTTGCCAGCCGCGGCGAGTTCCACCGCCGCCTTCAGTTCTGGCGATTTCTGGCGGATGATGTCCCCCATGAGCGAAGTCTCCATGCCGGCCGCCTGCAGCTGGTGAAACGGTCGGCCCGCTTCAATCGCTTTGGTCTGGCCGGTGTCGCCGAGCATGACCACACGAGCACCGTCGGCCTCGGCCATCTTCATGAGGCGCTCCATGATTCGGGCGGGAACCACGCCGGCTTCGTCGATGACGAGGACCGTCTTCGCGTCCAACTTGAAGCGGTCCTTCTGGCGCGCTTCAAGCACGGAGGCCACTGTACGTGCCTCCATGTTCAGCTCTCGCAGCGCCTCGATCTGCTTGCCGTAAGACGCCACCGCCTGGACGCGATAGCCGGCCGCTTCTGCCGCCTCCTTGACCTGCGCCAGCATGTGCGACTTGCCGGTGCCGGCCAATCCCTGCACGCCGACAAAGCGATGCGGCGTGCTTAGTATCAGGCCGGCCGCCGCGAGCTGCCCAGGCTTGAGCTTTTTGTCAGCCAACGCAGCCTGCGCCGCGTCCACCTGCAGGATCGGGGCGACGGCGTCACGGCCTTCGCGCTCAATCTGCAAAATGCGCTTTTCACGCTCACGCGCGGATTGCGTGGTGTAGCGGGCGCCCGTGGGGACATATTCGCCTCGGGCAATAGACTTGCGGACCTGTTCTTCCGCCTGCCTCTTGGTAGTGCCGCCTTGAACCAACGCGTCAACCATCTCGGAACGATACATTGCGGGCGCATCACGGTCCTTGGCGTGGCGATACTGCAGCGTGCCAAGGATTAGGTGACCCCTATCTAACGATCGTTTGACGGCACCTTTGAGGTCTGCCAGGTTGACGCCCGTGCCGTGGGATCGGCGCAGCGCTGTCTTCAGCAATGCCTTGCCATCCATGACTGACTCGCGCTCCGTGTGGTGTTTGATTGCCCACTTCAAGCATTCGTCGGCCGTCAAGGATTGAGCCTGCGGCGTGCGCTCGGCCGCCTTGCCGGTCGGTGTGTTCGACGGCTCGAATGACACGCCGAGATCCCTGGCCTGCCGCTCCCAGTCGCGCTGCAACTCCTCGCGAGTGAGCTCCGGCGCTTTGTTGTTGCGCGTCTTGAGCGCGATCGTCTGTTTGAGTTTGGGACTTGCGGTAAGACGAGTTGCACCCACCGAAGCCAGTTCGGCATTGATGTCTTGAGAACGCTTCGAATAGGCTTCGATCTGTTCTCGAGAGACGTGCGCAAGTTCAAAGCTCTTGCCCTCATATCGAATGGCGTGCCCGGCGCGTTCCAGCTCGGCGACGAGCTCTGCCGAATAGACTGACTGCACCAGCGAAACGAGCCGGTAGATCTCATCGTTCGAGATCGCGGTCCAGGACCCGTCCGCGCGCTGGGTAATATTCAGAACTAGCGCGTGAGTGTGAAGTTGGGGGTCCGAGTACGCACCGTCCGTCGGGCGGGCAGTCTCGTGGCGAAACTTGGCGATCGCGGCGTTCCCACTGCGCTCCATGGTGGTGACGCCCTTTTCCGTTTGGCGTGCCCGCACCAGCTCCTGCTCAATGAATGCCAGCGCCTTGGTGACCGCCGCGTCATGTGCGGCTACAACAGAAGGGTCCTTGCCGACCAGCGCTTGGATACTGACGCTCTTTGGAGGGGAGAACGTCATGTCAAGCGCGGCCCTGGCTTTGGCATCAAGCCGAACCGATTGAGACAGTGCAACTTCAGATCCGAAGTCACCGCGGAGCGCCCGCAGGAACTCGTCCTGTTGGATGCTGCCAGTGAGGCCAAGGGCCTCTGCAGCTTTTCCCTGCCACTGCGCCGCAGTACCGTCGCGGCTGTAGTAGTCATCCTTCTGGTCTGCGTAGTAGTGCGACGCCTTGTTGGCGGCGCTCCGGTGGATGGTCTTGAGCGAAATCATCGGATGTTCCATGCGAGCGGCCGCCGGCGCTGCCGGCGACCTGGTGTGATGCGCTTACGCAGCGAGAGTCGGATCCTCGGGTAGGTCGACTTGCGACCAGGGTTGAGGGCCGCTGGCAGACGAATTGGTCATACTTTGAGCGCCGCTGCGCCTCGCTTCGACAAAGGGCGCATTGCGAATAGCGAAGGTTGCCGGCTGGAGCTCGAACTTCGAGATCGGCCGGTTGCCCGCGAAGGCAACCCAGCCGGTGAGTTCAGGCAGCGTTTGTACCTGCGCGGCGGTAACGACGCGTTCTGTCGAGCGGACCATGCGTTCGCTCGTGTTCGGCGTCTTTCCAGGGTTTCGGCTATCGGTGTATTCCGGCCGCGCGACCTCATGCTCACCGAGCGACTTGGACATGACTTCTGCTGTTTCAAAGTCCGTCTTGGAGCCGCCGAGCACGACCAGCGAGCGGAAACTTGCGCGTAGCGTCTGGGACATCTTCTCTCCGAAAATGTCGTCCATTTGGGATACCGATTGAAGGCCAGCAAGCGCGCGGCCACCGTTCTTGCGCCCCTTCGTCAAGAAGTCCTCCAAGCTGGCCATCTTCTCCATCGACCCCAGTTCATCGATGACCAGCCACCACCGGCGCGCCTGATCTTCTGGCAGCGAAAGCAGTGCCGAGCAGAAAACGTCAACGAATGCGGAGATGAGAGGCTTCATCGCCTCCTTCATGTCCTCGCGCCACGTGATGTAGAGACTGCCGGTGCCGTGCTCCATCCAGTCACGAATGCTGAACTGTCCAGCAGGCATCGTGACGTGTTCTGCCAGATACTTGGAAAGCACGAAGCGTGCGCTCGTCAGGGCTTTGTTGGCCTCAGATGAGCCGGCAAACAGGGACTCGGCAAGCGTGCCGGAAAGGAAGGCCCGAAGGTCTTTGTCGGAGGCGATCGTGGTCCAACGAAAGAGCTCTTCGATGGACGGGTTTCCTAGTTCGTTCAGCTTGCGGGCAGCCTCACGAAGCAGGAGTCGAGCATAGCCGTTCCACTCTTCCGCGTTAGCGTCTTTGCCCAGCGGAACAATAGACAGCGCTAATCGCTTCCAGTCGTACTCCGCACGCACCTCATTGAAGAATGACCAACCCTCGGTCCGCTGATCATAGGGATTGAGCAGGACGTCGCTCTCCCGCCCGAATTTGCTGTAGAGATCGCCGTTCGGATCGACCACGACAATTCGGTCGCCACGCCGCAGGGCGGAATAGACCAGGTTGCGCAATAGCACCGACTTGCCGCTGCCCGTTGCTCCGTTCAGCAGGATGTGAAGATTCTCGATGCCCGTGGGCATCGGGACGCCGGCCACATCGATCTGCTGGCGGCCGTTTTCGGCGCAAAGCTTCTTCAGCTTCTTGACAGGGACCGCCTCGGTACCGCGAATGTGCTTCTTGTACCCGGCGCCGTCGAAGCCGTCTTTGGTTGAGTACTTCTTGAGCGTGAGCGAAAGTGCGAGTGCCAGGATGAGGGCGATGATGGGCGCGGCGATTAGGGAGGGGTAGTCTGGCGTGGAGACTACCCAGTGTGATAGCACCGTCCAGGTGATGTGGGAGAAGGGGAGGCCGGATAGCACCTTGGCTGTAAAAAGCCAAGCGCAAAGAGGAAGAACTAGAAGGGCGAACTTGATAATTCGCCGGCGTATGTCGGGTGCCATGAAAGTCCTTTCGGAATAGGAATAAGGCGCCTAGGGCGCCATTGAAATAGCGCCCGCAGGGGCTACCGATAAAGCGCGAGCGCCACAAGGGCGCCGCCGATGCCGCTGCCGATGAGCGCGCAGACCGCGCACAGGAGACCAGCTCGCCACGCGGCCGTCGGCAGAGCCCGGGTTGCGACGCGAGTCGCGATTCGGGCTTCGGACGTCGACTTAGCGAGGGTGCGGCTTGCCTCAAGAAGCGAGCGGGCGGCCTGGCCGCCCGCATTGACCGCAGCCTCCATGCCTGCTTGGCGCACAGTGGAGGGCAGCGCTTGCATTGCCTGGGCGATCCCCTCCTGCCGTGCTGTCAGCTGCTCCATCTGCCCTACCAGTTGAGCGCTTTCCTGCAGCATGTCGCGATACAGAAGCTCCATCCTGCTTCGGGGGATGGGGGACGAGGCGGCTGCGCTTTCGGGCTGAATGGCGGTCACAGAGTCCCCTACAGGAAGAGTGCGCCAAACGCCTTGTCCAGCTGCCGATCGACCGGACGCGCAAGCGACTGCAGGGCATGCATGTCGCTGAGGTGACTGACGAGCTTCGCATCGTCACGATCAGCCTGACGCAGCTCCTGGCGGTAGTCGCGCGGGTCGGCGAGAATTTCCTTGATCGTGGTGCGCTTGTTGGCCAGCAGATCGAACACCTCGTTTTCAAAAATCGCCGCTTCCGGATTGGCCTGGAAGTCGCCGGACTTGCGGGCGTAGCCGAAGATAGCTGCGAACTCCTCACGGACATCGGAATCGACCCGATTGAAGAGCACTCGCACGCGGTCGGCCGGCACGCCCATCTCCGAGAGGGCCTGGATCGTTTTGATCGTCTCGCGTTGCGCTTTACCCGAACTGACCACGGGCAGGACGTAGTAATCGATCTCGAGATGCGCCTGGTCGTACTTCACCAGCTCGGCCAGAAAGTCCTCGATGTTGGAGGCGCCGACGTCGACGATGGCGGCTTCTGCCATCAGCAACTTGCGAAAGAGGCGGCCAAATTGCCCGCCGCGCATCTGTTCGACATCCAGCCCAAGATCGGCTGCGCTTTCGTTCGTCGACTCAACGGCGATGATTTCGGCGTCCGGGATGCGGGGCGCCAGCAGGTGGCTCGTCGTGACGGTTTTGCCGACCGAGCCGGAATAATTGACGGTTGCGATTTTCATGGGTGATGCCTATTTTCTTCGGCCGATTTCGGCCAGTTCGTTGAGGTCAATGTGATCTGAGGCTAGGCGAAGCCGAACCAAGTCGGCCTTGCTTTGAATGCCGCCAGGAGCGGGGGTATCGGGGATGCGCGATGGACAAGGCAGACTTGCCTCGGAGCTGGGCGCGGAATGGCGGTCGGGCACGTTGTCGTCGATCTCCAAAGCGACGGACCGCTTGCGCCATCGGTAGAGCGCCTTTCGAAGCGACAGAAGTGTCACGGGCAAATCAGCGTTGATCAGGGATTCAACGATCTTGGCGTGGGGGACTCCCTGTCTGACGAGTCGGTCTATCAACGGAAGTAGCGCGCGAAACCGCGCGCGCTGGTCGGTGGCATTCAACGCGTTTAGCTGCTGAACGATCTCGCCTTTGTTGGCCGGCGGGGCGTGATTCTGTTGCATGGAGAGGCGTTTCCCAGGTTCGGTGAGTTGCGCGGACGCCGGGTTACCGCTCGAGGGCGGCCGAAATTTTCTCCGCACCTGCCTTCTGCCACGCGGTGGCTTCGAGCGCGAGGGATTCCACCTCGCGCACCAGGCCAACTTTGCCGCACGGGTAGCTGATGTCCACCTCTCTGCCTACGAATCGAAGCGGATCGGGTACGCTCATCCTGCCTGCGTCGTGCGAGATGGCAGTGCCGTTCGACACGAGCTGATAAACCTTGCTGCCCTGCACATCAAGAATGGCACCCCGATACGTCGCGCCGACTTCAGCCGGTTTCACTTCGGCCGGTGTCGAACCACGCCACAGAGTTTCGCCAATCACGAGCGTCAAATCCTCGCTGGCGCCGTGTCGCTGCAGCTCATCAATGGCCTCCGCTATAGGCATGATGTCGTAGGTGGTTTGTTCGAAGTCGCTCACGTGGTGCCATAGTTGTGTCTTGAGAAGCGCTTGGCCTTGCGTGTCGACCGCCAGTAAGGTGACCTTCTCGACCGCGTTCTCGTCTAGCGGCGACGGGTTTAAGAAGTCTTTCCGAACCACCGGCGTGGGCACGGTTTCTCGCATGACCGGGTGGTCTTCGAGATTTCGGAAGTCATCGAAAACGCCTGCGTCGATATCGCTTACCGACTTTCCGTCCCATAGCCGTAGCTTCGCTTCGGCTTCGCGCTCGAGCGCAGAGAGATGTTGCTCATAGGAATCGGCGGGGTCTACGTCCATCTGATCGGCTGCGTGGCTGACTTCGCCAGGTTGAGGCGTTGAGGGCACGTGAACGAATCGCTCGCCGGTGCTGACGATGGAGATGTCGACCGGCTTGCGTTCGCCGTCGGCGGAAAGAGCTCGCGGGCCGTTCGAAACGGGCGCGCGATCGGGTTGGGCGGAGCGAAACAACGCTTGGAATTTGGCTTTCAGGTCGGAGATTTTCATGAGATTTCCTCGTGAGGTGAAGGTGCGTAGCGCTCCAGGCTGAGCACCGGCGTGCGGTTGAGTTGACGTGAGCGGTGGCGCCCCTCGTGCTGCAGAACCGGGGTTGAAGGAGGGGGAGCCGCGCCCGTGGGCGGGCGCGGGGGAACCGTTGCGGTTCCCCGGGGGGTCGGAAGCGCGGACGCCGCTAGGCGGCCGGCCAGGGGGGCAGCAGCCCCCGCGCTTTTGGGGCCTTCCGATCCCCACCCGGCGGAATGCCCGCCGGGAAGGGGACGGACCTTTTTCTGGGGTATGCAGGCAGCGCAGCCATGGAGGTCAGCAGCGGTGGCGCGGCATTGGAGGCGTTCGGCAGACAGGTCGTGGCGCTAAGGGCGGGGCGAGGCCAGCGGCCCGCAACGCCCTGGGGGGCTGCCTTTCCCCCGCCTGGCGGCGCATCGCGCCGGCGGAGAGGGGGACTGAAGCTATGGGTTCAGGCCGGCGCCGCAGGCGTCGGGGCGGAGGGAGCGCAGCGATCGGAGGGTAGGCGGATCGGCGTTCGCGATGAGCCAGCGCCTCGCGCGCGACTCTCTCTAAAACCTATAAAACCTATATATACCTATTGGGTACCGTTTTCGGTACTGGCAAAAAGCCGTTTTCGGTACTGGCGAAAGCAGAAACTGGGACGGGCAAAAAGTACTTTTCGGGCTAGGCCCAAAATTGGGACTGGTCCCGATACTGGGCCAGGCTGTGGACAATTTCTAATGGGACGGCACGAGCCCAGCGGCCTGGAACACGCGCGCCTTGAAATGGGGAGGTGGCTCGTTCGGGGCCTGTTCCACGCCCAGCTTCTTGCCCGTGGCCACGATGCCGGTCCAACTGTTCTGCCACGCCGCGCCGGCGGCTTCGCCGGGCTCGCGCTCTCGGAAAACCCAAAGCCGCCACGACTCGAACCAATCGGGCGACGTGCCCAGCTCGCCGGGCCTGGATCTCATGTAGGCGCTGAATGTGGCGGCCATGGCGTCGATCTTCTCGTGCGTCCAGAGCGGCCGCTGTTCCTGCGTCCAGCTTCGCCATCGCTCCGGCAGTGTCCAGGTCACCGGGAGCCTGGTGGCACCGGCGCCGGCACCGCGCGCTTCGGGCTGGCGCCTTCGGCCTTTTTTCCGGGAGCCCTTCGCCGCCTTGCCGGTGGCTGCATACGTCGCGGGAGCGGAATTCCGAGAACTGTCGTGGGTGGGGCTGGAGTCGCCTGCTGAGGTCATGACGCCCTCTCTGGGCAACCCCTCGGACATGCCGTCAATACCGGCTCCATCCCGATCGCCCGGCTGCCGTTGGTCCAACGGTGGCGGGTTGTCGACTGGCGGCGCGGCCGCGGGGGCATCGTCTCCCTCGTCCTGCAGGCCCAAGTCTTGCTGCGCCGCCTGAGCCTCGCCGCCGGCGACAGCACCGGTGGCCGCTAGATCGATCAGCGGGACCGCATTCGGGCACAAGCGATAGATGATGCTGCTGCGATTGTCGCCCGCACGCCGCCCGGTGTCCTGTATCGCGCCCAGTTCGCGAAGCCGACCAAGCGCCTCGATGACCGTCTTGCGATTCAGATGCGTGACCTTGGCCAGGTAGTCGATTGATGCGAAAACGGTCCAATGCTCGGCATCGTACCGGACGAGCTGCGCCAAGTTGAGCAACACGAGCTTGGATGAGGATTTCTGGACGTCGGCCATTCTGGCCCATTTGGATGCTTCGACGCTCATGTTCGTCCCTTGCGTTGCTTCGAGGTTTTGCCGGGTAATGGATGGTGCGGGTACAGCTTGCCGATCACGAGTCAGCCTCCAGAGATTCAGCAATGGAACGACGTGCACGCAGGGGCAGGCCGTGTGCTTCGTAGAACTCGCGGCGGGCCATCAGCCACGCTTTGTAGGGCCAGGCACGGCGCTCGCCCCAGGGGTACGCGTCCTTGATGGCCTGGTGGGTTTGTTCGGCGCTGAGGCCTTCGGCGCGGCAGCGGTCGAAGACGCTTTGCATGATCTTGTAGGCCATGCGGGTGCGTGCTTCCTGCGCGCCGCGTTTGCGGTTCGCTCGGGTCATGGAAGTCTCCGGGTGAAATTGGCGTCGGGGCGGTGTGAATGGTCCGCCGACGGCAGCGCAAGCCCGGACTTGGCCGGGCGCGCTGGGATTACGAAACAGAGAGGACAGAGTGCGCGCTGGCCGCCTTCGCTGGCGCGCTCGCTCGGATGGCGCCTCGAGCTCGGCCGGGACTTCAGGCTTGCTGGGCGGGGTGGCCTTGAAAGACGTCTCGAGCCCAATGCGCGAGGAGCATAAAGTCGGCGTCCACCTTTTGGCGTTGGAATCGGGAGTCCGGGCAGTGAAGATGGAAGACGAGCTCGCCGTTGGCATCGAACATTGCGTCGATGGCCCAATAGTGCTGCAGCTCGCACGCCTGCCCATAATCAAGCAGGATCCTACCCGCGAGGCGCGCGGACCGAGCGACATCCGTACGGAACATAACGAAGGGCGTCCGACGCGTCGGCAGGCGCCACAGCCGATGTCCTTCGCAGCTGCTTACTGATGAGACGACGCCGTCGACGTTGAACGCCGCAACCAGTGCACGGACGCGCGGATCGATGACATCGAGCGCTAGCGCTTCGGTGTGTGGCCGCAACGATCCTTTGAAGAGGCGTGCTTGCATCCTCCGGCGAAAGGCGCTGCGCATATGCTCAAGTACGGCTTGCATGGTTTGTATAGGCCGGAAGCCGATGAACTTGCACGTCACCGTCGGCGGCCGTGTTGAAGTGCAGGCGTAGCAAGGCGTCGGTGGCCTGCTTGTAGCGAGAGCGCACACGCGGCGGCATGGAAAGGTATGCCAAGAAAATGGAAATCGCGCCGGTGATGCCGACAATATTCGTCAGCGTTGCGCTGCCCCATGCGCGTGCGTGCCACTCCGCCGATAGCTCCTGCAGCATAGGTACCGCTTCATTGGGAAAGGCCATTGCAAGAAGTGCCAGTAGCCAGAAGAGAACTAGGGGCCAGATGAGCAACATCTTCGCAGCGAGGGCGGCCGACCACTTCGAAGAGGACATAAGTTGCTCGACGGCGACACCGCTATTACGGAGAACGCTGCGCTGAATAGCGGCGTAATGCCTGTCGGCCATTGTCCCGACCGATATCCCGTTCACAGTGACCTTCCAGACGATGGGCCGCGGCTGGGTGACGCGTGCCTTCAGACGGCGGTCGTAACTCACCGCCGTGACGTACATCATGGCGGCGACTACCCCGGCAGATATCCCGAAAACAGGCATCTGCATGCCGCTCGCCATACCAATGACGAAAACAAGCAGCAGACAAAACGCAATAACGGTGAACCGGAACGGAAGTGAAAGATCGAGTTCTTTAATCATGGATTTTACTCGGCTGCGAGCGAAGCGCTCGCCAGGTGAAGAAGAGGGTTGAACCAGGAAGCGACGGTGCAAAGCACCTGTGGCTGCGTCCAGGGCGCCACGTGACCTGCAAACGGGCTACTCGCGCCAGCGAGAGCTACTTACACGCATGAGCCGAACGCAAGTTTTAAACTCACAGCCGCTCTTGCCGCTCGATTGCGTAGATCGCGTCCATCAAGCCATCCACAAGCTGGTGCATGTCGGCAGTGGTAAGTGAGGCGGACGCAGTCGGCGCGCCAGGCATGCCACAGCCATCCATGGCTAGAAGTGCGGTTTGGCCTTTGCCGCACTCGTGCTGGAGCCGTAGAACACCCGGCTGCCCCACCGGCGCTCTGAACGGGATTTCGACGTCTATGCGTTTGTTCATAGCACCCGCCCAGGGTTGAAATACACCTGCGTCAGCTTGTAGTCGGCGAAGTACAGCGAGATATCCAGCGTGGAAAACAGGTAGCGCCGAATGGTGTCGAGATCCATCTGATTGCCGGCCGTGGACTGCTTGACGAGGAGCGCGACGCGTTCAAACGAATCGGGCGCACTGTTGGCGTGCGTGGTCGTGACAGATCCAGGGTGGCCAGTATTCAGAGCGTTCAGGTAGTCCCACGCTTCCGGGCCGCGCAGCTCGGACAGGAATATCCGATCGGGCGAGCTGCGCATGGCGGCCTCGATGCACTCTGTCGCCGACATTCGGCCCGCACCTTTGCCGTAGATCATGTGCACGCGATTGGGATGGTTAGGCAGGAAGAGCTCGTGCACGTCTTCGATGGTCAAGAGGCGTTCGAGGGAGGGCACGCAGTCGATGAGGCTGCGCGCGAACGTCGTCTTTCCTGAGCCGGTCTTGCCCGCGACAATGATGTTGCGGCATTGAAGGACTGCGCGTCGCAGAAACTGCAACATATCCCTCGCTGTCAGAAGGTCGAGCAATTCCTTGTCGTTGTCGGTCAGGTTGTCGAGGTGTCCCGTCAGACCACTCACATTGACCCAGTTGGCGAAGGCCCCTTCTGCGGCCAGCTCGTCCAGCGTCTTCACGACACTGCTGTGCTTGCGAATGTTGATCGAGAGTGCGCCGTCGATCACCGCAGGCGGCTGGGCAACCTGAGCGCGCTCCCCGTCCGGCAGCAGCAGCGACATGATTGGCGTGAAGTTGACGTTGTTGTAGCTGGCCATGGCGCTCACCAACGCTTCCAGAAAGCTGAAGGTCAGCTTCGGATCGTGGCGCTCATGCCATCGCCCTTGAGAGCGCGTAAAGATAACGCCAGGCCGGGTGATGGTGATCTCGCGGACAGCGTCGTCGGCCATGTAGCCAGAGATGGGACGCATCATCTGGCGCAACGCTGTGTCGCGCCCGCCCGAGTCGACGGGCGGTGCACCGGAGGAGTCTTTCATAGGGAATCCAATTAATGCGTCTGGCCCGCCGAGACCCGAAGGTCAGGCAGGCCTAACGGAGGATGCGTTGGAAGCTTCGGTCAGCTTCGCAGCATTGGCAGTGCCGGCGACTGCGCTGCTACCGCGGGACGGACCGGAGCGTGTAAACAGAACTGAAGTCCAGGTCGCGAGCGACATAGATCCCCAACCGGCCTCCCTGGTTGCGGTATAGCGTCGGCGGAATGTTGATGGTGTTATCCAGCACCGTGGTAACCGCGTTGGTAGCCGCGTCGCCCGTCGTGTTGAATTGCACTTGCCCGTTGTCGCTGCTGCCACGTGAGGTAGCCCACGTGCCCAGATCGCTGATCAAGCTGACCAGGATGGCACCGCCGAACCGCTCAGCGAAGTGCGTGTCGATGAAGCCGTCCAGGCCTGCCTCACCCAAGGGGCCGGTGCCAGGCGAATCCAGGTGGATGACAACACCCTTGGGCGTTTCCAGCCGCGACCATACGACGCCCACGCGCGGCTGGCCCTGGGCCAGCACGCCTTGCTGATAGCCGATGAACCGGGATCCTTTGTCGATCAGGACCACGCGACCGCTGGTCGAGCGGATATCGTGAGGCGCGTAGCAGCTCAGCATGCCTGCCTGCGCAGTGACGAGCTTGGTTTCCTGGACGCAGTCGATCATCGAGCCCTGCGTGATCAACATGTCTCGGTTGCCGATCAAACCTGCTCGCGATGCCGAGAGCTTCATAGGGGTGAGTTTGCTGGCCATCGGCCCGCTGTCGACTTCGCGTGCTGGCGGAGGGGAAGAGCTGGACTGCCCGGAAGACTGGCCTTCTTGTCCCTTGGTGCCACGAAGGCCGCTGGCCAAGCGCCGCTGGGTGACTGCGTCTACCGTCACGGCCTGTGCAAGGTCAGGCACTGCGCCCTTCTGCTCCGCCTGCATTGGAGCAGGCACTATAGGCGTAGCCAGAGGCGAATCAGGCATCGGAGGTGGCGGCGGAGGAGGTTCGGGTCTGAGCTTCAGGCCGGGAAGCACGTTCTCGATTCTCGCCTGCACGGCGGGCGCGGCCTCCTCTGCAGCGGGCGAGTTAAATGCGCGCCATCCCGTTACGCCGATAGCCATCAGAGCAATCAGGATCATCAGAAACATGAACGCTTTTGCGCCCTGTTGCATCGGCTTGGCCGTGCCGGACAAATCGGGCCGGCCGCGGCCCTGTATCTGTGCCTGGTGCTCCTCGATCTCCGCCACGGCGTCAATGGTTTGACCGGGTCTTTTTCGCCTTTTGAAGAACTTCATGGCGTTGGCTCCTCACGAAGGACGCGTTCGACTTGCGGGGACACAGTCCCGGTGGCCAAGCTGCGTGCGACAGGCGGGCCATCGTTGTGAACGGCCAGAACCTGGTTGCCAATTCGCAAGTGCCACCGTTTGGCGACGCGATGGAGTACCACGGTTTGTTCGTCTTCCATATGGCGGTTCACAATGACCTCCTGGCCGTCGGCGTCGACGAAGTAAATGGCTGGCAGATCCTGGCCAGGCGCGAAACGAAGCCAGGTCTGCGCACCGTCATCCCAGGCGGCACTGGGTGCCAAGCTGATGTCGCCGCTCATCGAGTAAGCCTGCCAGTTGATGGCGACGTCCGCCGTGGCCAGGTCGCGCTGAACGCGCTCACGCTCTTCCTGGGCGGCCGACTTTGCCTGCTCAAGCTCGGGGTAGCGCAGCACCACGCGAAAGACACCACCGCTCTTTCGGGCCTTTTCATACTTCAGGAGGAACGAGTAGTTGCGCTTGGTCGTGATGTAAAGGAGGTTCGTGTCGGCCTGCTCGACGATAGGTTTGAGCAGGAGGTGCTTGCCGATCTGCTGAAAGTCATACGCGGCCGAATCACCGAAAGCATGAGTCACATAGTCCTCATCGTCGTTCAGCTGGATCTGCGTTGCGACACCCAGCGTCGTGTCGACCTGAATGACGTCTGCGGCGTCATAGTCCGTCCAGCGGATGCGTTGATCCTTGGGCGAAGCTGCAGGGCGGTCAAGCGACCAGGCCGGCGCTGCGACCGCGCATAGCGCGGCCGTCAGCACCGCCAAGGCCAAAGGCCTGAAGCGGATGTTCATCGGGCGTGCCCCATCTCGAGGTTGCTCTCGCGTTGGCGGACCTGGTGGTGCGAGTGCTGATGCTCGACGCCCAGCTCGGCCTGCTTACCATGGTCAGCGTCGCGCACCAGGCCGACGCCTCCGACGGCCTTGAACGGATAGCTGATCGCGAGGGCTTCTTCGTTGCCGGTCATCTCGAAGGAACGATTCAGCGTGTTGCGTGCGTGGACGATGAGGTCGCCTGTCTCGTTGTCACGCTGAATCAGGCAGTTGGGAGTCGTCCCAACGATCGGACCTTTGTACTCGCGACCGTCTTCCGGTTGGCGGATTTGTCGGTCCTGTTCCCCGTACAGTTCCACCGGACGGCGCGCTTCGCGGATCCGCTCTTCGAAGTGCTTGCCGATGCGGTCAGCGGCCATCACAGCGGTAGGCAGGCGCAGGTTCGCATCCTTTTGGAGATGGTCCTTGCACAAGCGGGCGGCGCCGTAAAGGTCGCTCTTTGCATAGCGCTCAATGTCGCGCAGCAGGGCAGTGCGCTGTGCGTTGTCCATGCGGCCCACATCTTCGAGGCGGCGGGCGAGTTCGTTGATTTGTGCTTTTTGCATGACGATTACCTCAGCGTTTCGACAGCGGTCGAGTAGGAAATGACTTGAAAGCCCAACGGGTTGTCACGGATCACGCTTTCCGACATGGGCGTATTGACGAACCGATAAGCGAGGGTGGCGATGAACTGCTCAGAATTCGGCGCCCGATTGGGGCCGATCTCGCTTCGGGTAAAGCGAACCGTGGCGGTCTGGTTGGGGCCGGGGGTGATCGAGCGGACGCTGATCGCCAGGCGCGTGTGCTCGCCATACTTTTTGTCCAGGGCTTCCCGGCCCGTTCTCGAGTCATCCTCGAACTTCGAGTGGTACTGCTTCTGCACGTCAGGGGAGCTGAACAACCCGCAGCGGTCGTACATGTTCTGCAGGGTTCGCCAGTCGTAGCCTTCGCAGGAAAGCACGTACTGAGTGACGAAGTAACGGGCGAGCCGGGGGCCGTAGTCTTCCCGTGCATCACCAACCTGAGATACGTTCTCGACCTCGCCGGTCGCGTCATTGACACGCACAACGTAGGGCGGTTGGGGCGTGTAGCTCAGCAGGAGGGCGGTCAGCGCACCGACAGCGAGTGCCGCCAGCACAAAGAAGGCTGTTGCCACTCGCCAAGCTTTGGCCCTGGACACGCTGAATTCCGTAAGAAGGTCTCGGTCCAGGCCACGGTTGCGATCCAGTTCTTGCTGCAGTGAGAGCTTGGGATCTTCAGAGGACATGACCTTCCTCCCTTTGCCCGACGAGGTGGAAGGGCCGCACGTTTCGTACGGACGTGAAAGGGCGAGCCGCGGCGAGCGCGGCCAATATGGCGTGCTTCATCGATTCTCCGAGGAGATGAGGGGATTTAAATCAGAGGAGGCTGGCTAATGCGCAGCTCAAAGAGAAGGGCACAGCGATTGCTGTGCCCTGTGAGAAACCGGCAGTGGCGCCGTTGATATTGCTTTGACCGCGCTAGCGATCCTGACTCATGTTCCGAACCATCGAACGGGTCATTTCATTATGTTGCTGTTGGGAGTGCCTTTTCTGCCAAGGCGCGCGTCCAACATCGGTCGAGCGTTGGGTAGTCGCTGTGCCCGCTATAAATAGCTGCGTCGGCCATTTGAAGCAGAGATACCAAATCGGCCGCAGAATCCACGTCCAGCTCGCGCGTGCCAAGCTCACCCACTGGAAGGCCGAGATCGGTTGTTCGGCTCCCGTCTGAAGGGACGGAGATAGGGGCACATCCTGGCTCACAAGCGGAGCCCTCGAAAGAGGTTTGCCCAGGGGCGTAATCGGGGCCATCAGTTCTCCCACAAATTGTCTTGAAATCGAGATGATGACTTGCAGTAGGTTTGGATCAATGTTAGCCGATCCTACCCAGGAAAGGAACCGAAATACCCCCCCCTTCTCCGCCCGTAATCTTTGCCGCCACGGTGGAGACCTGTTCAAGCATGTATTTGGAACACATCATGAAAAAGACGATGGCTGTGAGCATGGAAAAGATGTTTATCTGATCCGCTGCTGTGAGGTCTAACAGCCCTTGCTGCAGCATGCCGAACATGCCCATGATGAACATGAATACGACCATAAATAGGCCAGCATAGATTGCATAGAACAAGGCTTGACGCAGCCAGGTAGTAAAGAAATCCCGGGTCACATCGAACAGCAGAGCCAGTATGCAGAGTGGCCCCAACACGACGACTAAGCCCATCCCGACTTTTACGGTGATAAGTACTAGCATGCCGATCGCGCTCATTACGGCAGAGATGATCGTAATGATGACCGACACGACGACAAATACGAACGCTTGTGCGATCTTTCTGATGCCGCTGGGTGCGCGCTCCTGCAGCCTCGTGCCGATCTCCGCGCCATTGTTTGCGGCATCGTCCATCATCTCTGAAGGAGTCTTGACGGTGCCGGTAAAGAGCTGTGCGACCGACGTGGGTAAGTCCAGCATCACGGTGACGATCCTTTGCTGATAAAAGCCATTGGCACCGGCTATGCCCACAATGAGCACAATGTTGACGACACGTCGCAAAGCGTGGAGTACCGGGGTTTGAATTGCCCCGGAGCAGATTAGCCACCCGTACCAGATCAGTGAGATCGAAAGGCCGACCGAGACAAACGGCAAGATTTTCGCCGTGACGGATGCGACCATTGGCGTGACGACATTTGTCAGCATCGTGGTTACTGACTGATCGATCCAGTTCGCGATGCCACCGAGACTGACAAGGCTAACCCCGGTGGTGGCCATTACCGCGCTCCCGGAAGCGGCGCCCGAATTGCGCTGAGGCTAAAGGAACTATCGGCGAGCTTCTCGGCCTGCTGTTCCATCAGTGCCTGCTCCGCCTCGATCTGTCGGGTCAGCATATCCGCCCGAGTTTGGTCGGCCTGGATGTTGGCCTGCTCAACCAACAGACGAGCCTGAAGGTCGGCAATAGCCTTCGGATCCTGGGTTTGGTTGATCTGCGCCTGGAGCTGGTCCACCTGTTTGACGCGAGCGGTCATGGCTTTCTGGGTCTGCTCCATCATCGCCTGACTGCGGATAGCGAGTTTATCGGCGCGCGCATCGAGGTTCTTCTTGTCTTGCTCGTAGTTCCCGGTCAGACGTTCCTCGCGCTCAATGCGCTCCACGACGTCTGAGATACCGCCCAGCCCGCCGCTGGACGCCCGCAGGATCTCTCGTGCGTCCGCCGGCAGGGCATTGCGGATCGCCGGGTTGTTCAGGATGTCGCCGAGGTTGCGCGTGCCCGTGAGCGATTCGAGTTGGCGTTTCTGACTTTCGAGCTGACTCTTGAGAACCTGGATCTGCTCGGCGTACTTGGCCAACGTCTCCACATGCTTGATTGCGCGGTCGGCGAGGCTGGCGCCGTCAATCACGGGGATTCCGCTCGCGTGGACAGGGGCCAGCGCGTTGCAGAAAAGGACGGCGGCCAGGCATGCGGTGACCCGTGCGCGCCAGGGGCTGCGCAGGCGGGTATTGCCGTTGTGCTTCTGGGTCATTTTTAGCTCCTTGTCGCCTCTTGGGCGCGTTTGAGGTAGTGGGGCAGCCAGATCGCGGGATCGTCGCCATGGGTGGCGACGGCCGCTTCGGCGATTTCGGCCAGGTCTTCAGAACCGGAGAACACCAGCAGTGCTTCAGGGCAAGAAGAAAGGTCCAGCTCGGCGGTGACGGCAGACTCGTTTTGCTTGACGACGAACTGCCGGCTGAATGGCGGCAGTTCCTTGACCATCTTGAAGACGGCCGGGGACAACTTGAAACCCTCGACATATTCCTCGGCGGTTGCTTTGGGGTTCTCGAGGAACATGGCAGTTGCCGACTGCTGAATGAGCGAGCGCCCCACCGGGTTCTCCAAGATCGCCGCCGGTTCCTGGGTTGCGAACACCAGGACGCCGTTCTTCTTGCGAACGGTGCGGCTGGCGTCCTGCATCGATGCTTGGAAGTACGGCACTTTCAGCGGGTGCTGCACCTCGTCAAAGAACAGGGCGATACGTCGGCCGTCCATCATCTGGTCAGTCCGATAAAGCAAATATGTGATCGCCGCGTCCCGGATCGGCCCTTGTTCGAGAAACTCCGTCAGGTCAAAGCCAAAGAGATCTGTGACTGCGAGGTCAAGCTCGTCCTTCGGGTTGTCGAACAGCCAGCCGTTCTCGCTTCCGGCACACCAGCGCTTGAGGCGGTCCTTCAAGCTGAGCTGGCCATCTGGCGCCGGCGCCGAAGGCAAGAACTGCAGCAGGGTAGAAAGGCACCGGTCCCCCAAGTCGATATGGCTGACCAGGTGGTCGATTGCCTCGGCGATCTGCTTTTGCTCGGAACTGCTGGGCGGCTCGTCGCCCCTGGCGCCCAGTTGCCGCGTCATGCTCGCCATGAATGCGACGTTGGAGGCGGTGGGCGGCAGCTGCAGGTAGTTCCAACCGGTTCTGACGCCCAGGCGCAGCGGGAAATACTTACCGCCCATCGCCATGACCGTGACTTGCATGCCGCGATCCTTGTCGAAGACGACGCCCGTGTAATTGAACTTGCGTGCCTGGGTGATCAGATGCCCTAACAGAACGGTCTTGCCAGCGCCTGACTGCCCGATGATGGACGTGTTGCCAAGGCGACGCTTGCCTGTATCGTCCACGTCCTCCAGCGAGGCGTGAAAGTTCAGGTAATAGGGCGTTCCCCCAGTCGTCTTGAGCATCGTGACGGCCGGACCCCAAGGATTGCCCGCGGGCTTTCCGAAGAGGTAGTTGTGCATGGACGCGAAGCTCAGGAAGTTGAGCGAGGTGATGGGCGCCGGGCGAGGGCGCCACTTCCAGTTGCCTGGGAGCCGCGCGGCCCATGCCGCCAGGGAAGCGCGATCACACAGCTTTCCAATGATCTCCTCATCGGCCAGCGCGCCGCTGATGTTTGCAGCCGCGCGAAGGGCGCTTTCGTTGTCCTCTCCGAACACTTGGATCGTTGCGTGATGATCCCCCATGACGAAGCGGCCGGCGGCCAACTCGTCACGCGCCTTGTGCAGATCCGCGATCTGTGACGACGAGTAGTCGCCCGAGTCTTGCAGCCATTTGATCTGGCGCGATAGGGCTTTCAGACCGTCTGCCTTGGACATTGCCCCGAATGACTGCGACAGGACGAACTCATGAGGCTGATTGAGCAGGCAGTTCAGATGGCCAGCTCTGGTGTTGTTGGGGTATTCACGCAATTCCAACATCACATAGCGGCGTGTCCAGTCGGGCCCGCGCATCTCGCCCAGCTCACCGTGCGTGGAGAAGAACTGCCGGCTGGTCGGCAGGTAGTTGTAGAGCCGGGCATTGACCAGCGGCACGGGCTGCATCTTGCCGTTGAGCAAATAGCCCAGGAACTCCGCGGGCTCCGAGAACCGCGACATCCTGCGCGGAGCCTCCTCATCGCCTATGTCTTGCGGCGACTCGCGTTCGACGATGGACAAGAGATCCGGCGAATAGCGCTTGAGCGAGCCGCGAAGCTTGCGGTTGACGTCATCGAGCTGCTCGATGGCCTGGTTCTGCCAGGCGAGCGCCGCGCGCGCGGTGCGCTTCTCAAAGTTCGAGAGCAATCGCAGCGCGGGATCAATCTGCGCCCGCATCAGCACGGTCAAGTACATCTCGTTGATCATCGGCGGCTTGCCTGCAAAGACCTTGCGGTACGCGGCGTCATGATCTCGCGAGAACTGGTCCGGATAGTCACTCTCGGGGTACTCGAAGACCTTGCGCCGGACCAGGTGCGACCAGATCCCGAATCCAGTCGGAAAGCCACGGAAGACGTTGTTCAGCTCCTCGACCCAGCGATAGTGTTCCTCTTCGCTGTAGCCCTGGAATGTACGGCCGTCGATACGCCACACTGAAAGGTACTCCCAGTCGCGGGTTGCGACGATGGTCGGGGTGACGTGGTGGGAATAGGGAACGTATTCGCTAACCGGTGGCTCATGCGCCGGCAGCGTCACGGTGGATTGTTGTTTCATCGGTCGTGAACTCCGCGCCCGCGTGCCCATGGGCGCCGCGGACTGTAGGGCGTGGGTGTGAGCGAAACTGCTCCCCAAAAGCCCTTGTTTTTGGCGAAGATCTTGGTCTTCAACCAAAGCTCCCAGATCCAGAAGGCCCGGTCATCGTTGCGGCTGACAATGGCCATGATCGGATAGAGCGCAGGGAAGAGCAGCCAGCCCCACAGGGTGAAGGACGCCGCCGTGACGGTCAGGAAGACCAGGGCCGCAAACGCCCGCGTCGGAACTCCACCCGGGACGGTGGCGACGCGGGTGGCTCCCTTGAAAAGAGGGAAGCGGTTGGGCGGCACTTCGGACCCCACCGCAACTGGGGCGGCTGCGGCGGGGGCTTTTGCCTTCTGCTTAGGCGAGGTGGCCATGTTTAGAAGAGCAGCTTGATGATGCCGCCAGCGATCGCGCCGGCAAATACCATACCCACCGCCCACTGATAGGCGGTCTCCTTGCGAATCACGTCGAAGGAGTAAAGGATGCCGATGATGCCCGCAGAGATGAGGCCGATGACCGGGATGATCAGCCAAAGCCAGTCTTTCAGAGCTTGCGTGGCACTGGTGGCCTTCTCGAGCTGAGCCATGGCCAGCTCAGGTTGCAGCATGAGGAGCGCTGCCAGGGTGGCATATGCCAGTGCGGTGAGCATGCGCCAGCTCTTGGACGGCGTTTTGATGTGGGAGGAAGAGGAAGCGACAAACATGTGAAACTCCAATGGGTGTGGCCTTCCGGCCGGTCGGCGGGGAGGCGTTTGTTGAGGCTGATGGGAAAATTCCGGTGTTTAGCGGCTAAACACGTTGAGGGGTACGTGGCTACTGCGTAGGCGGACGTGTGGGCAAGGTCGGTACTGGACGCCCGAATACCGCGTCGGTCTGCGGCGTGAAGGCATCGTTGCGCCGGGTGCCGAACGCATCTCTGCGGGGCGCTTGGAATGCGTCTGGCTTGGATGGCTTGGGTGGCGGTGAACTACCTGCCTTGCGTTCGGCGTGGGCGATGGCGCCGGCGTCCTTCACGATTGCCGGTACGGCCAGGCCCGCGCCTGCGATAACCTTGCCGACATAGCCATTGGTGAAACCTGATGTGAGGTTGCCAGTGTTGTAGCAACTGAATGCTGCATACAGCGCATTCTGTCCAGGCCCATGCAGCTTGGCTGCGCGCTGGTAGCAATTCACGAGTACGCGCTGCGCAGAAGCCAGGTTCACGCAAGGGTCAAAGATGGACTCCGGCGTGACACCCAGCCACTTCCAGTTGCGCACGTTGATCTGGCCGTAGCCGACATCGAAGTCGACCCCCTTGGCCATTAGCTCACGCACCGCTTCTACAGCTTCCTCCTTGGACTTGGGGCGGATGCTTCGATGCGGCTTGGCGTTGACGCCAATGGCAAGCGGATTGAACGCAGACTCGTGCCGCACTACCGCGCTCAGCGTACTGATATGCACGTCAGGCGCGCACTGCCGGGCGAGCGTGGGAAAGTCCATCGTCTAATTCCCCCCGCTTCCAGAGCCGTGTAACCACTCCTCGTGCTGCTTGCGCTCGGCGAGTTCCTTTTCGTACTTGGCGAGTTCGCGGTCATAGTCCTTCGCCTCAACCCAGTAGCCGCGCTCTTCGGGCGTTCCAACGTAGCGAGGCAGATCGTCATCAAATGACGTGTACTCGTGCGAGACATAGGCGTTGCAGTAGCCCGGTCGTTTGTTGCTGATGATGGGGTATCCGTCGTCGCTGGTCCCTCGCCAGGCGCCGAGGCCCGCGTTTAGGGAGCCTGCGTCGCATCGCCCTGCGCCATGGGCGAGCGCATCTGCGAGTGATGCCATTTCCTTGGTTTGGTTGGAGGACGGGCACAGCTTCAAAAAGTCATGGCGAGCATCCAGCGTGTCGGACAGCTTTTTCTTCTTGATGCCGTAGAAGTGCGAGAGGGCCGGGTCGCACTGCCCCGGCCGTACTCCGCTGGAAAGGCAAATGAGCGCTTCGCAGGCCAATTTCTTGTCGCCGGTCAGATAATCGAATTGACCGGGGCTTTGCGCCCACGCCGGAGATGACAGTGCCGGGAGAATCGAAGCAATGATAAGCGCCATCAGGCGCCGCAGGATCTGCATGGTTGGGGTCCTCAGATTAGTGGCAGATGTCGTAGCTACCGACGTCGACGATGTTGCGGCCTTCACGCGTCTCGGTAGTCACGATGCAACCGCTCACGGACGTGATGTTGACTACACGAGTGGCTGGAATGCAGTGGCTTCCATCGCCGCCCGTGTGGCCGTCGCAGCTTCCGTACAGCTCGGCGGTACGATTGCTGTTGGACAGTTTGCAGTATCCGAAAAAGCCGCTTTCACCCCTAACTTCGACCGACTCGCCGGGTTCCGCCAGCTTGCCGTACCAGATGGGATCGTTAGAGTTGCCGCTACCGGCGGTGGTGCCCGACGCGAACAAGCAGTTCAAAGTGGCCGAGGGTCGATGAATCGTGACCCCGTAGCGGGTGCCGTAGTACACCAACATGGCGCGCTGAAGGTTCGGCGTAACGATGGTTGAGTGATTGTCCGACCATCCACTTTGGCCGCCGTTGACCCCCGCTATTAGGGCGTCGACTACCCCAGGAAGGCGCGCCGCCACACATGCGTCTTGCCAGGGCCCCCAGCCCTCGTAGGCGACGTCGGCGTGATTGGCCTGCAAGATGTAAGCCGTTCGGTACCGAGTTCGGCTGCCGGTATAGCCCGCGGGGCAAGTGGCAGATTCGGACTGGGACTGAGCCAGGCGGCAACCACCGTAAGTTGTGTGCCAGGCATAGCCTGAGAAGCAGCCGCCAGGAGGAAGCGGCGCGCCTTGGGTGACCTGGACGTTCATGAGCGTAAGGTCCGTCTTGAGCTGGACGTCGGCCTGCTTGCCATTCGGGTCCGCCGCAGCCGCGGCGTGGGTGGACACCAGCAACGCAGTCAGGGCGAGCGCACGCCGGCCCCAGCACTTGAGAGTGTGGAAATTCATGCTTGCCTCAAAGGTGATGAGTGCGTCCATAGTGGACGCACGTGGGGGACTGCCTAGTTCCTGCAGCCCTGGATGACGGCGGCGCGTGCGTTTGCGCCTGCCGGAGAGATAACTACGCGGTCGCCACTCATTGCCACGGTCTGGCCCACCCGAACATAGCTGGAGCCAGAGTTTTGGAAGCTTCCCGCGAACGTGCCGTTCACGGTTACGGAGCCTGCGGCATTGACCGAACCTGATCCTTGAATGGTCCCTCCGACCGAACCGCCAACGTTAACGTCAGTCCCCGTGACAGTGACGTCTAGGGATTGGATCGACGCATACCTCCACGGCGTCTGACCTGCTGGGCAGGTGAGCGCCGGAACTGCTGCATCGGTCGGCAGGTTGCTGTACACCCCAGTAACCACGTGACCGAAGGGCGTAAACCACACCCCGCCCGTGCAAACCGCGAGCATCTTATTGGCCGTTGAAGCGTAAAGACCTTCGATCGTGCATGCGGCGCCTGGGGCGACCGACGTTTTGAGCAGCAAGCCTTTGTTGCTCTGGATCGTCTCTCCCACTGTCAAGGTGTTATGCAGAGTGACGGGGCGGGTTTCACCATGCCGCACGAACTGGCCGAAGGGTGTGGCGTCCAGGCTTGCAGCGATGACTGCATGCCCTGGCTCTGTGCCGAAGTCAAACCAGGCACGCGGAATGTCCATCAGCGGCCCCCGTACATTTGCGGACCCGCGCGCGTCGTGGCCACCGTAGCCGTCAGCGGCCAGAACCACCTTGCTCAGGAGGGCTTGGTCGAAAACGCTACGGTTGGCGGCAGGCGGTGTGCATCCGGCATTCTGTCGGAGGCTGCGCGCTGCGTTGATGGGATGGCAGGCGTAGACGAAGGCGCTGGTACGGCAATCAGCGCCTGGGCAGGCACCCTGTCGGACCAGAATGAACCGCGCTACGTCTCCCAAGCTCGGGTATCGCGGGATGGTCGCCGGCAGCAGCCCTAGCGCCGTGAGATCGGAGAGCCCGCCCCGCGCCACTTGCGCACCTCCCACGCTGGCCCAGGCTAGAGCTGGAGGCGTGGGATACGAGCCTGCGGGCAGTCCGGTGAGGTCTTCGCCGCGCAGCCAGGCCTCGTGCTTTAACTGCAGATCGACCACCGCGCCCCGGATTTGCATCAGGTAACGGCCGGTCGCTTCAGCGGCGCCTTCGTCTGCTTTGCGTCTGACTTCCTTCGCCGCGAATACAGCCAGCAACATGACGAGCAGTAGGGCGACCGTGACCTCGACGAGAGTAAAGCCTGCCTGTGTGCGCGCGCGGGAGGGCAGCGGTGATTGAAATAATTGCATTGGTTCGCCTCCGTTGAGAGCCCGTCGGGGCGTGCCGGTGGCACGTCCCACACGCAGTCCCAGGGAATCAGCGCGTGGCGAAGACGAAGGTGTTGTTGTCGCCATTGACGCAGAGGTTTTGGGCGGTGACGGCGTTGAACGTCCCCGACTCGCTGTTGGCACCCAAGGTTTTTGCGACCGTGCCGTTCACGCTGATCATCTCGGAAATGCCGTTCAAGGTGGAGGCGAGGACAGGGCAGGCGCGATGGTTGACGTTCGTCAGCGTCAGGGAGAACGCGCTTCCTACCGCGCCGCCACCCAGCGCGGCCGGGGCGATAGTGATCGTCCCGTTCGAGCCCACGCCGGTACCGCCGAGGCGGTGTGCAACCGTGTTCCCGGTCACCTTGAAAACGGTTGAGTCCCTCAGCGACGGCGCCAGGTTCTGCGCGTTGTCGATCGCCGAGTAAGGCGTGGCCGAGTCACCTTCGCTCATGATTCGTGCAGTGGACATGAACCGCTGCAGTTCACCAGCCGCCGCAGGGACACGACCTTGAACAAAGAAGCCCTTTACCGAGGGGAATCCCACGATAGCGAGGATGATGACGATAGTGATGACCACGCCCACCTCGGCCAGCGTCCAACCGCCCTGACGGCGAAGGTCCGCAGATTTGGCGCGTTGGATTGCACGCTGGGTTGCGATGTTGTGCTGTTGCATCTGAATTCCGATTGTTCGAATGAGTTTTCACCACGAGCTTTCGTGGCGGCGAGTTGCTACATTGCGTCGATCATCAAGGCGTTGCGCATGTCCATGATCACGCTTTGATGCCAAAAGAAGAGGCCTGCCATGAAGAGGACGGCGCAAATGAGCGCCGCCCATCGCAGCACCTTTGCGCGGTCTTCAACGCGCTTGAGAATGGTGGTCTCCATGCGTGCGCGGGTCATCTGCAAGCCCGCGTCCAGGCCAAGCGTGTTCGTGAGGTCTTCGAGATACCAGTAGATCTCTCGATCCAGCAGGCCAACGTCAAAAATCTCCGCGCCCTTTTTTGCGTCGTCGAGTCGGTTCTGAATGGCCTGAAGCCGACGGCTAAGCCAGCGGGATGCCCCGGGTAACTGCAGCTCTATCGCTTGACGGATCTGCATGACCTTGCCGGCGCGAGGCTTGACGGCGGTTGCCGCCGTGCTCACGACCGCAATCGCTTGAACGTCCCGGTAAAGCCGATACGGTCCCCACTTGTCGAGCCACCGGCGTAGCGCGTTGTCCATATAGGGAAACGAGAGATAGACACCAACGCCGAGGGCACTCGATACCAACCACAGCCGAATACCTTTGTCCCGAATCCACTGCGCCATGTCGAAGAACGCCTGGGTCGACGGACTAAGCAGCTCAAACCGTATGTCGGGCATGGCGTCCTGCAGCATGGGCGCGGTGAGGTAGGGGACCGCGATCATCACCATGGCCCAGACCAGCAGCAGCATTAGGGCAGCCACCGCCAACGTTCCGACGAGGATTGACCTAAGCTTGGCCGTCACGCGCACGACGGCGGCCATGTCGCGCAGCCCTCCTGCGAAGACTGCTTGCCCTTGGGTTTGCAGCGAAACGAATTCCGCTACCTCTCGCGGTGGGAGCGTCCGGTGAAGCGTCCTGCCAAGCTCGCCCGTCTCCACAATTCGGTGCGCCCAGTAAGCCGACAGGACGCCACGGGCGCTTTTGCCATAGCGCTGGGCGTCTGCCTCAAGAATGCTGAGGAACGTCCGGCGCCCCTGAGTGTCCTCCGTCATGTCCGCCAAGTATTCGTACCAGTCCGCACGGGCACGCGCGAACTTGCTGGCGGCCTGGCCCACCCGCGTGAAGTAGAAGGGAATCTTCATCCCTTTTTCCTTTGGCGCAGAAGTGTTGCGTACGCCGTGAAGTGAGGCTCAATGTCCCGGGGGTCGATCATTCCCTGGCTCATCTTGTAGACGGCGCATTCCATGGTCGACTTTCCTTCCATATCAGGGTCGTCGTAACGGGCGGTGCGCTGGCTGGCGAAGATCGCTCTCAGGCGGATCTCGTCCCCGTTTGCGATGGCTCGAAGTGCATCGGGATCACTAGAGGGCTCGAAAAGTTCTGCTACTGCAGTACGACTTGCGTACCCGAAGAGTTCAGGGATCCCCTTCTTGCGGCAGTGTTCGCACCCGTCCGGGTTACGGATCTTGAGCGGATCGCTGCCGAAGTCGTATAGGGCTTCGATGTCCGCCAAGTACCGTTGCCATGTATCGCGATCTCGATTGATTCCCATCCGATCCTGGGCGCCGTCAAGGAGTGCCACGGCGGGAAGTGCGCAGCTGCACAGCTTTGGCATCAAAGCCTGGTGAACGAGCAGCTTCAAAACGCCAGGGGTTCCCAGCGTGCTGCGCGGTATTCCGATTTCGCTGGAGGCAAAGCGCTGCGGAATGGCAAGCGCACCTCCCACGTGCGTCGTGCAATATAGGTTGCTGCCCGAGAGCACGATGTCCTGAAATGCAGCGCCCGTGAGTACATCGCGAATCTCACCGAGAAAGACGTCACTGGCGGCTGCCCGCTTGAGCGCCATGAGCTTCGATTTCATCGTGTCGCGGTCGGAGCCATCCAATGAGCGCGAAACGCTGGCTTGGAGCACTGCCTCCATGATGAGTTCCACCGGATCCTCGATCGACATCCGCTTGCGGGTCTTCGGCAAGCGCACGATGAGTTGGGCGATGCTCACCGTTTTCCCGGAGCCGGGGATACCGCCCATGACGATGGCGCCGCCCATGCTGCGCATCGCCCGCTCGAACTGGGCGATCTGCGAGGGGAGGTATCCAAGGGCTGACATGTCCACCGCTTGCACCTTGGAGTCCACGTCCAGCAGGCGCAGTGTGATGGACGGCCCCTTGTCCGCAATGAATGAACCCCAGCGAAGCATGTAGCTGCGCTCGTCCACCACCTCGTACAGCCGGCCCTGTTGCTCGTTGGCCATGTCAAGGAATAGGCCGTTCCCGCCGCTGACATCCAGCCATGCAACGCTGGCCATGTCGAGGAGCTGCTGCGTGGGCATCGCCAGATGTTCAGGCGTGGTGTACTGGCCGTCGATGGTGGCGCTGATGCGCGATTTCGCGGCCGTAGTGTCGATGTTCAGATGCAGATCGCTCGCATCGTTGCGAACCGCCCAGGACACAATGTCGTAGAACCCCTGGCGAACCGCCGACTTCTCCTTTTGGCCACGGATCCGGGAGCTTCGCTGCATCACGTCTTCGGCCTGCATCCGCTCTCTGACAAGGGTCAGCAGAATGACCGGGTTGATCGTATATATGTGGACCGGGCCTTTGGCGGCGTCGATGGCGCGCTGTTTGACGGCGCGAAAGATGTCCGTGTCGACTTCGCGCGGTTTGACGAACACGACATAGCGCGGTCCCTCGAGCTCGGCGACGCATGCGGTGACCGCCGATGTCGAGCCGCACCAATCGACCTTGAGCGTCCTGAACGCCGGCTGCATTTGCGTAATGTCTTCGAACGAATCGAGGTGCGGGTAGTCGTCACCGGTGGGCACTGCAGGCATCGATGCATGCATATCCAGCACCGGCATTTCCTCTTGTTCGCGCAGGCTGACATGCAACGTTCGCTTGAGCCGCCGCACCCACTGAAGGAAGCTTGAAATCATGGTGTTCCCCGATTAAGGCAATAGGTGACTACGTCCTGAGACTGGTCAACGAAGCTGGCGCAGGGTTGCGAAACGGCCTGCAGGCGCAGTCCGAGGTCGACGCCGGCAACCGGCTCGGCGTGGCCGCTGCGAAAATGCGCCCGACGGCCCGCCTGGTCGACCATCACCGTCAGCTGCTTGCCGACACCTGTGATGGCGAGAAGCCGAGGCGGGGCAACAACTGGCGTTGCGTTTGGATCGGGTTTGGCGGCCTGCGCGGCAGGCGGGCCAGAAGCGGCAAGGTGCGCGCTTTCGCCTATTCCGGGCTGCGCCTTGCGCTTTTCCTCATCGAGTGCGCGTTGGGCATCGAGCTCCAACAGTTCTTGCACCATCCGAGGAACTGGCTGGCTTAGATTGACGGCATCGACGCCAAAGACGGGAATCTGCGCCGCCACCGATAGCGGCACGGCAATTGCAGCTGCTGCGCAGACGACTATTGCGACGAATCGTTGTCGCTGTCTGCGTTCAGGGCGATTCAACATAGATGGTTCCTTTGAGCGTTGTGTCGAAGGCGCTCGTCGTGAGCCCTGGTGTGGTATCTGGCGAAAAGCGCACGTGCAACTGCGTGACTTCGGTGGCGCGCGGAAGCGCCAAGCCGTACAGGGAGCGCAGCGGCGCGTTGATGACGAGCGCGCGCGTTGCCGGAAGCTTGATCTCCTTGGGCCGGATCACGGGTTGTTCCAACCCGTTGGCAAGCTTGATGTTCGGTACCGAGATCGGCACTTGTCCTGGCGCAGACAGAGAAATGTCCTGCAGCGCTGGGCGCAGTGCCTGCCAGGATGGCTCCCAAACCTGCCGCATCGCGTTTGCGTCGGGGAGTTCCGCCAGCAGCAACGGCTGAGCCGCCAGCCCCGCAGGGACGGTCCAGGAGGCGTTCGCGCTCTCCAGATCGACATGCTCAATCTTCCAGGTGGGAGGTAAGGCCGCGTGCAGGGTGCGATTATCCGCAAGTCGCGTGCGCTCGTACTTCGCTACGCAGCTGCGAACCTTGGGTTGGCAGTCAACCTCGACGAGCTTCCACCGACCGGGCGCGGTCGGCACGGACTCCACTTGTTGCAGCAGCGGAGTGAGCCCCGGCTCGCCAAGTGTTCGCGCGGTCTTTGCCCACGCAGCGATTGCCTTTTTCCACAGCGTTGCTGGGTCAACTTCGGGCTGCGCGGCCAGCATCTCCTGTGCAATTCGTGCTTGCCGCTCCTCCCAGTAGCTCATGCCGATGTCCCAGGCCTCGTACACCAGAAATAGCCCCAGGATGGTCCACCAGAAGGGCGAGACCATCGCGAGACTGAAGCCCGCTCGGCGCAGGGTCGACTGCTGGTTGGTGTGCGCGGCAAGCTGTTGCAAGGAGAAAGGCCGCGACTGCGTGCGGTGGTCCCCGTGCACCTGCGCCTCGCCGTAGCGGGCCAGCGCCTCATCGAGCGCACGCTGTGCCGCCTGCAGATCTGCGAAGACCGCGTCTCCGCCTGCCTGGACCACACCAGCAACGACGACGGCAATCCATACGGATTTGTCGGGCAGGTTGAGCGCCACGATGTGGGTGCCGTGACGGTGCATCTGTGCAAACGCGGAGGCCGCCGAGAATAGGCTGGCGCGCGTCTTTGCGCGACGCTCCTTCCCTTTGGCGATGAGGAGTCCGACGGAAGGGCTGCGGGCATCGCTGTGGACAAAGTGCGTGGCCTTCACCTTGCGTGCCAGCCGCAGCGCTTCTTTCTGCGGATCCTCTCCGAGGACCGTCTGCCATCGGACGCCGAAGACAAGCTGATTCGATGTGCCGGGGATGGCGACGAGCCGATAGCTCAGCCGCCGCGGGGCTTTCTCTCGTCGTGCCACGTCAGAATCCTTCTTCGGGAATGGCCGTGACCAGCACGACCGTGAGCATCTGCTTCTCTTGCGAAGCGTCGGAGCCGCCGGCGAGCATCGGAGCCTTGTCATCCAGGCGCCGCCTGGTAGAGGTGTCGGCCGATTGTTGGTAGCCGCCGATCACGACCTGCTCGCCGGGGCGCACCATCACCTGCTGCACTCGTCCCTGGCCACCGATGTCAGTCTGCTGGACAAATGACTGATCACCACGCGCACCGACCGGCTCCTTTTTCATCTCGATGAGCCGGGTGTCGTCGTAGGCAATGGTCAAGAGCACTTGGCCGTCGTCCTGCGCGTCCGGCACAACCGTAAGGAAAGTGCCGACCGTCTTGTTGTCTTGCGTGACCGTGACGGTGGGGGCTGAGGTGTCCGACGTGCTTTGCGTTTGCTGCAGGTCCTTGATGTAGTCGAAGGAGCGGCGGGTGTCGTACTTGCCTGGGCGGCGGTTTTGCATCAGGAGCGGGATGCTCTTGTGGTCGATGATCGAACCCAATTGCGATAGCGCTGACAGTGCAAGGTTGGTTCCTGCGAACGGGCCGCTGCCCACTGTGGCTCCTACGCTGCCAGCGGCCTTGGCCGCGTCCAGCATTGGAGCGACACCAATTGCTGACGCGGTGTTCTGGCGCCCGAGGCTGTTGAACAGGATGCTCCAGTCCACACTCCCCTGGTTGATCCGATCGCTCTGCACCGTGATTTCTTCGAAGACCAGGCGCACGCGACGAGTCATCTGCCGATTCTCGGCGTCCAGGAATTCGCCGATCCGGTCCTGAGCTTCCTTGGTGTCCGTTACCACGATCGTGTTTGACGCGCCGTCCGCCGCCTTGATCACGCCGGCGCGGCTGAGGAACTGGCTGACCTTGCTGACGACCGCCGCCAGCTCGCGGGCTTCGTCTTTCGCACCAGCGGTGGTTCTGTCTGCAAGCATCGAATTGGTCGACTTGATATCGCGCTGCAGGTTTTCCTCGGCCGCCTGAGTGGGCGTGCGGACCACATAGCTCTTGGTCTCTGTCCGGTAGAAGCGCAGCGCACCGATCTTGTCGTCGTAGCGCCAGTACACGCCCAGGCGCAGTGCGATTGCGTCCAGCACGGAGGCGAGCGGGGCCTGGCCAGCTGGCAGGGGCGCCATCTTTGTGCGCGCTACGCCCGTCGGCAGCGCGGGACCCGCAACACGATCCACTGCCGCGCCGGGGATGAGAGCCGGGACGAGCGTGTCTGCCGTGCTGGCGCTCAGGCTAAGCGGGTTTACCGTGCCGAGATCGCCTGCCAGGCGCGGCAAAAAGTATTCGGCGGGGAGCAGGGCGTCGGCAGTGACCTGCGTCAGGATGCCGGTGGCGATCTGGATCCGGTCGGCCAACGTCTTGAGATCGGCGGAGTTGTTTTCAAAGAGCAGCGTCGTATTGACGTTAGCCCGGAGCGCCGGCGGCAGGGTGACTTCGCGGGCCAACGGCTGCGGTCGGCCGGCGATCCAGGGGAGCTCCACGACTTGACCCTTTGCCCGGTCGATGTCTCCGGCTTTGAGCTTGAAATGGTCCAGCGCGATGGCGCCGTCGGCTTGACGGAGGGCGGCGCGGGATTCGACTCGGTCGGTGGCCTGCAGGGCCGAGCAGCCAGCAAGCGCTGCCAGCATGACCGCCGTCAGTACGGTGCGGTAAGCAATCATTGGATTTCCTGTTCAACGCCACGGCTAGGATTGCGTGGCGGGGGATCGGTTGCAGCTGCGGGTGAAGGGCACCATGCGAAGCACGCGGTTGCCATAGAAGCAGGGGCGGATCGGCGATTCACTCATGGCGACCGCCTGCGATAGCGCCTGGGTGGCCTCTTGGAACGAGTCCGCCTCAAACTCGGCGGGAGCCTGTATCGGAATGTCGAAATTCAGTTCCCACTGATCGGGCCCGAAGGTCCAGCTGGCATCGGCTGCCCAGCGCACGAGCGCTTGGCGGACCGTGCCGTCTTGCGGACTGACCCGCCAAGTCTGTTTAGGCGGCTCCACGACTTGCGGTTCAGCAACGGGCTCGGTCGGAGCAACTTCGACCGTCACGACGGTGCCAGCGGTCGGAGTGACTTGTTGCGGGCTTGCGTTCACGTCAGTAGTAGGCGCCGTGGTTTCATTTGCCGCTACCGGCGTCGGCGTCGACGCAGAGCTGCTGGCGCCAGGCGTTGCATCAGTCGTGACCGGCAGAGGCGCGGTGGCGGCGGGTGCAGTGCTTTCGAGCTTGGGCGGCGCTTCCGGTACGGGGATGGGGGGAATGTCTGCCGAAGCCAGGGCGGTCGGCGATTTACCCGGTAGAACAGTGCGCGGATCCGCCTGGTTGATGAGGATGCGTCCAGAGTCCGGAGGTGTCGGAGGGGCGGGCGGGACAAATCCGCAGGCCGAAAGAAGGCAGGCCGCCGAGACGACGGCCGCCAAGAGGGGTGCTTGCATTGGGGATCCTAAAGAGTTACTTGAAGGTCTGGGGCGTCACGCCCTGCCGTTCAAGTTCATGGTGAACGGCGCGCAGCTCGGCCGGGGAGCTCTGTCGCCTGGTGAGCAGCAACAGTTCGAGGAGGATGGGGAGCAGCGAACCGTCGGACTGTCCGCTCGGGGCGTTATCCAGCAGCGTGAGGCGCAGCTGCGAAACATGTTCGGCGACCTGGTCGTCGACTTCGAGCCGATCCCGCAGGTACGCGGAAAGCGTCATGCCGCGATCCGCAGCTGCTTGCGCGTACCGCCGGCGGGCGTCATCGGATAGCCGGAATGTGATCGGGCGCTCAAGCAGGGAGCGCATGAAGCCTCGCCTCCTCCACCACGATGTGGCCCATGGCCTCAGCAAATGCCTGCTTGAAGGCGTCCCGCCGGATTCTGCGTTCGAGGGGCGAATCGGCTTTGCCTTTGCAATGCTCGATAAATTGCTGGTCGCGGTACTGAGCCGGAGTCATCTCCGGAGCCGTTTCGAACCAAGTGCGAGCTGCTTGGCGTGCGTCGCGCGCCGTGGATGGAAATTCAAATGCGGCGCCGGATGGGTAGGCCGCGGACGACTGAACCATATAGATCCTCTGCGAATGACGTGCGCACCTCGGCCTGCCGCCGTGGGCGACATACGCGGGCTGCGGGTTTAGCTGACTATCCAGCGTGACTGGGGATGTGCCGCGAAGGAGCGGCTAGGGCTGCTGGCGCATGTGTCGGCGCGCCAGAGAGGTGAAAGTCCTGCTAGGTTCGCGCGGCAGCGGGCCTTGACCAAATCTTGACCGCAATCATTAAAAAAGACCGCAAAACCCTGCGAATCACTGATTGAATGTCCAGTGGCTAAAGGGGGGCTATCGTTGCAAGTCTTTGATTGAAAAGACATTCTGACTTGCAGGGATTTGCAGATCGGCGGACTTTTAATCCGTTGGTCGCGAGTTCGAGTCTCGCACAACCCACCACCCCAATTCGCGCAAGCATCAAGTCGAACGCCGCTATTTCGTTAGCGGCGTTTTTCGTTGGTGCCAAACACAAAAACGCCGCTATCGGAATAGCGGCGTTTTGCTTTGCCTGGCGTTCGTGTACGTCTTAGTACCGCCAGGTCATATGGACCGAACCGGCGTTTTCCCGGTTGCCGCCGCCGAACTGGCCGGTGTAGTTCAGGCCGATGGTGGCATTGCGCGTGAGCGCGGTTTCGACGCCGAGCTCGGCCAGCGCGGCATCGCGCGCGATGGGAGCGCCGGCCACGGTGAAGGCCTGGCCGCCATCGAAGGACATGGTGCTTTCGGGCTGCACGTCGCCAAAGGCGTGGCGCCAGCCCAAGGTGGCCTGCACGCGTCCTTCGGTCTGGCCAACCGTGAAGTTCATCAGCCCGCGCAAGCCAAGCGTGGAGGCGGTTTGCTTGTTGCTGTCGCTCTGCCCGCTCAAGGCGGCCGATCCGCCGGACTCCGAGAAGCTGCGGTTGCGCGTATCGCTCCAGGACAGCCCGGCGAAGGGCTCGATGCTGACGCGCTCGGACATGGGCAGGGCGTAGCCGAGTTCGGCGAACAACTGGGTGGTGCTTGCGCCATAGTCGGCAGTCAGCGTCTGGGACACGCCGGAGACGCTGGCGCGGCGTTCGGTGGAGATGTCGTGCCAGGTGTAGGCCGTGCCGGCCATCACGTTCAGCTTGCCGGGCCCGACCTCGAACACCTTGCCGCCAAACACCGCCGCGCTGTAGCCGGCAATGTCGGCCTGCGACGAACGGTCGTCCACGCGAATCTTGCTGTCGGTGAAGCCCAGGGCGCCGCCCAGGCGCCAGCCGCCGCCCAAGGCGTGGTCGACGCCGGCGAAGACGCCGCCGGTGTTTTGGCGCACTTGCGCGGAATCGCCGTTGCCCTTCCAGGTCTGCCAGTTGCCGATGACTTCGGCCCAGGCGGGCTGCGCATTGGAGGAAGGCAGGGCGGACGCGGACGGGGTGCCGCCAAGTTGCGCGGTCGGCGCGCCTGCGCGCATGCCCGCGCCCAGGTTCGCGCGCAGGTAAGCGAGGGGCACCGCGCGTACCGAGTTGTTGAGACCCGTCAGGGTGGAGTTGACGCTGGCGTGCGCTTCTCCGGACAGGCTGTTGAAGGCCGCGGCCGTGGCGCCTTCGGGCAGCGTCAGGATGTATTCGTGCAGCGGGTTGCCGGCGGGCAGGCTGTCCAGGGCGTTGGCCACGGCGCGCTGGTTGCCGGTTTGCGCCGCGTCGGCGAAGGCGATCGGGCGAGTCGGCGTTTCAGGAACGCTGGGGGTGACCGGCGTGACCGGGGTAACCGGAGTCACCGGGGTCTCCGGGGTGACCGGGGTGACCGGGGTTTCCGGGGTGACCGGGGTTTCCGGGGTGACGGGCACCTGCTTGCGGCCAAGCTGCATCACGACGTTCTGGCCGTCATAACGCAGGGCCGGATCCAGAAAGGCGTAGTTGGACGAGACGCTGCTGAACTGCCCGTTGACCGTGCCCGCGCTGAGGATGGCGTATTCGCGCCGGGTCTGGAACCCGCCGTCCGGCCCGACATGCACCGCCGAACCCGCCAGGTTTGCCGTGCCGCTGACAACGACACGGCTGCTTGCCGACGATTGGGAATCGGCCGTCACCTGATAGACCGAACCTGGCGAGAACGTCAGGTCGCCCGCGACGTTCAGGGTGGTGCCGGCCGCGCCAGGGGCCAGCGTGGCGCCGTTTTGCAGCGTGGTCGTGCCGACCGTTCCCGAGCCGCGCAGGGATGCGCCGCTGGCGACATTCAGGGTGCCGCCCAGGGCGCCGTTGACCGTCAGGGCGCCGCCCAGCAGATTGGTTTGGCCGCTGAAGGCACTGGAATCGCCGGTCAAGGTGGTCGATCCGGCCAGCATGTCGATGGTGCCCTTGCCCGGCGACAGAGAACTGATGCCGGGGGCGAAGACGTAGTTCGAACTGGAGTGGTTGAAGACCAGCTTGCCGGTCCCGTCGCCAAAGCGCACGCCAAGCGCGGCCTGCACGACGCCCGGCGCGGCAGCGGCATCGCTGGCGGCGGCGCCGATATTCAAGGTGCCCACCGATCCCGCCGCATCGGCGATTCGGACGCGGTTGGCGGTTTCAAGGGTGGCGCCGTTGGACAACGTGGCGGCGCCCGTGCCTTGATAGCCGACGAGGAAGGCGCTGGAGGTCTTGAGCCGGGTCTGCGGGCCGTCCGCGACGAGGGTGCCTTCGCTGCCTGCGCTGAAGCCGGCGACCACCTGGTAGGCATCGATCATCGCACCGTCCGTCGCGGCCAGGTGGCCCTTCGAACCCGCATACATGCCCAGCGCAATGTAGCTGGTCAGCGAGGAGAGCTGGCTGCCGGCGCCGGAAACCAGCAGTTTGCCGTCGCCGCCCGCGTACATGCCCACATAGGTCTGGGCGCCGGAAGTGGCCGTGGCCCCGCCCTTGATGTCCAGCGTGCCAGTGCTGCGCGCGCCGATCGACATGCTTCTGACTGTCTGCATCGACGAGCCAGCGCCCGTGATTTCGATCGTGCCCGTCGAACCCGCCGAGTTGGCCACCAGCAGGCCGGTAAGTTGAACCGTGCCCTTGTCGGAGATCGTGACGACGCCGGTGCCATTGTCACCTGCGGTGATTTGCCCGGCGTTCAGGGAGCTGCCCAGGCCAGAAATATTCAGGGTGCCGAGAGAGCCGGTGTGCGAACCCAGCGTGACGGCCGTCGATGCGATGGCTTTGGCGCCGCGGGTCACGTTCAGCGTGCCCGTGCCATAGAAGCCGACGCTGAAGGCCTCTGCGGTCCACTGAGAGTCCGCGCCGTTGATGGTGGCCGTGCCGGACTGAAGTTCGGACGTGCCGGGCGTGAAACCATTCGTGGAGTTGCCGATGATGGCCGAACCGCTGGTCAAACGGCTGCCATGTTCCACGTTGAGCGAGGGGCCACCAATCGCGCCAAGAAAGATGACGCCCGCCTGGTTGCTGCCGCTGGAGATAACCGGCGCGTACGGCGTGACGCTATTGATGAACAGATAGCCGGTCGAGCCCGGAAGCGATGCCGACGACCAGTTTTGCACGTCTTGCCAGTCTGCGCTCTGCGTGCCGTTCCAGGTGATGCTTTGCGCAATCGCAGGCGCGGCGCCCAAGGTCAGCATGCCGGACCCGGACAGGCCAAGCGCTTGCAAGGCAATGACAATCGCCCTTTTTTTCAGTTTTTGTTGAGGCATTTCGCGTTTCAGAAGTGAATGTAGCTGAGGCGGAATGGCGCAAATCCTGAAAAAGCCATGGCGCACGTGAAGGGAAAGCGGGGATGCGAGGGATGCTGCGGCGTCGATGCTTGGGAAGCCTGCGCGTTGGGGCGCGCGTAATCGATCTTACGATTTGCTGAAAAAGCCAAAGCCCCAAAAAACACCGGTGATGATGGCTATTTTTCTTATTATGATGCGACCCCAATTTCTATCCGGAGGGCGTAGTCTTCCGTTTTCCAGGCGCATCGCGTATAACTTCCGAACGATATGTGCAGCGCAACATGGCGCATGTCGCAGTCACACCGATCGCAAGCTCACCCCCAGCCTCCCGCAAGGAGTTCCGCCGTGGCCCGATCCAAAGCGTCAGCGACTGCCCGCGATCCCGTCTTGATCGATCTTGCGCTGCAGGGGGGAGGCGCGCACGGCGCCTTCACCTGGGGTGTGCTGGACCGGCTGCTTGAAGAACCCTGGCTCGGCATCGACGGCATCTCCGGCACCTCGGCCGGCGCCATGAACGCCGCCGTGCTGGTGCTGGGACATGCGCGCGGGGGCGCGCAGGGCGCCCGCGCCGCGCTCGAGGACTTCTGGCGTCGCGTGTCCGACGCCGCCCGCTTCAGTCCCTTTCGCCGCAGCCCGCTCGACATCCTGATGGGCTCGTGGTCGCTGGACAATTCCCCCATGTTCATCGCCTTCGACATGGCGTCGCGGGTGTTCTCTCCCTATGATCTCAGCGCGTCCGGGGCCAATCCCCTGGCCGCCATCCTGCGGGAGGTCATTGATTTCGACGAACTGGCGCGCGCGCCCATCCATCTGTTCATCACCGCGACGAACGCGCGCACGGGCCGGGGCCGGGTGTTCAAGAATGCCGAGGTCAATGCCGACGTGCTGCTGGCGTCGGCCTGCCTGCCCACGCTGTTCCGCGCCGTGATGATCGACGGCGATCCCTATTGGGACGGCGGCTACAGCGGCAATCCGACCATCACGCCGCTGGTGCGGGACTGCCAGTCGCACGACACGATCCTGGTGCAGATCAATCCGGTGGAGCGGGCCGGGTTGCCCAGCAGCGCCCGCGAGATCATGAACCGCCTGAACGAAGTCACCTTCAACGCATCGCTCCTGAAGGAGCTGCGCATGATCGCGCTGCTGCGTCAGGTGGCCGACCCCGGCAATGGCGAGGGCAGGATGTGGGCGCAGATGCGGATACACCGGATCTCGTCCGACCTCATGGTGGAGCTGGGATACTCGTCCAAGCTCAACGCCGAATGGCCGTTCCTGTGCATGCTGCGCGACGAGGGCAGAAAGGCGGCCGAGCGTTTCCTGGCAGAACACGGCGACGACCTGGGCAAACGGTCGTCATTGGATATCGACGAATTGCTGGGCGAGGTCTGATCATGGGACTGTTCGGTATTCTGCTGGCGCTGGTCCTGCTGATCGGGCTGGCCTATCGCGGCTGGAGCATCCTGCTGCTGGCGCCGGCCGCGGCCATGGTGACGGCTGCCGCGGCGGGGGAACCGCTGCTGGCCCATTGGACGCAGACCTTCATGGGCGGCGCGGCCGGGTTCGTCGCCCAGTTCTTTCCCTTGTTCCTTCTGGGGGCGCTGTTCGGCAAGCTCATGGCCGACAGCGGCTCGGTCACGGCGATTGCCGACGCCATGACGCGCAAGCTGGGCGCGCGGCGCGCCATCCTGGCCGTGGTGCTGGCCGGCGCCATCGTGACGTACGGCGGCGTCAGCCTGTTTGTGGCGTTTTTCGTGCTGGCGCCCATGGCGCATGCGCTGTTCCGGTCGGCCGGCATTCCGGTGCGCCTGATGCCGGCGGCCATCCTGCTTGGCACGTCAACCTTCACGATGTCCGCGTTGCCGGGCACGCCAGCCGTGCAGAACGCCATTCCCATGCCGTTTTTTGCGACCACGCCGTTCGCCGCGCCGGGGCTGGGCATCATTGCCAGCGCAATCATGCTGGGCTTCGGGCTGTGGTGGTTGAGCCGCGCCGAAGCCGCCGCGCGGCGGGCGGGCGAAGGCTACGTCGCGCCCGCGGGCATGGCCAGCGACGTGGCCGACGACGTGCTGGTGCGCGAGCGCGCCACCGTCGCGCGCGAGTTCGACCCGGCCGAAATGCAACATGGCCAGCGCAGCCCGGACGCGCCCTCTGCGCTGGTGGCGGCGACGCCGCTGGTCGTGGTGATCCTGGTCAATCTGCTGATGACGCTGATCGTCCTGCCGCGCATGGACACCGCGTGGCTAGCCGAGGCGCGCTGGGGCGGCACCAGCCTGGCCGCGGTGGGCGGCGTCTGGTCGGTGATCACCGCGTTGCTGGCCGCGATCGTGATGCTGGTGGGGTTGAACTTCCGGCGCCTGCCGTCGCTGCGCGACACGATGGACGCCGGCGTGAACGCGTCCGCGCTGCCGCTCCTGAGCGTCGCGAGCCTGGTGGGATTCGGCGCGGTGGTCGCCTCGCTGCCCTCGTTTGCGGCGGTGCGCGACTGGGTGCTGTCGATCGAGGGCGGGCCGCTGGTGTCGCTGGCCGTGGCCACCAACGTGCTGGCGGCGTTGACCGGGTCGGCGTCGGGCGGCCTGACCATCGCCCTGCAATCGCTGGCCGGCACCTACATGGAGCTGGCGCAGACCCTGGGCATCGATCCGGCGCTGATGCACCGCGTGTCGGTGATTGGCGCGGGCACGCTGGACAGCTTGCCGCACAACGGCGCCGTGGTGACCTTGCTGGCAGTGTGCGGGTCGAACCACCGGGATGGTTACATGAATATCGTCGTGGTTGGCATCGTGGGACCCATCATCGGGCTGGCGGCGGTCATCGCGCTGGGCAGCGCGGTGGGGTCGTTCTGACGCGATGCCCGTCAGGACAGCGTGCGCGCGGGCAGCGCCGCCGACAGGTCGTTCAGGCTCAGGCCGCAACACCGCGCCCGCTCGGCCAGCGTTTCGCTCTGCGCCAGCGCGCGGCTGCTTTCCTCCAGCAGCACGTCCAGCTGCTCTTGCGGCGTGGCGGCCATCGCCCATGCCCGGTCCGCAAAGCGCACGGCAAACTGGTCCACGCACGATTTGCAGATGGCCGCGCCGTTCTGCTCGAGCAGCGGCGCGCCCTGCGCGAGCGTCGATTGGCAAAACTGACAGGCGAGGGCGTGGTTCATGCGTCGGGCGGCCGGGACGAGAGTTGGTAAAAACGGCCACCGAAACGACGGGGCCTGTCATTGAACAACGGCCGCGCACGCCCAGTCTTAAATCGCGGGGCTTGCCGTCTTAATCGACATTGAAGCCGCTCGGCCCTGCGTGCCCAAGCAGTTCCCGGGCGCACTGGACCGCTTCTCCCGGTGTCGCGACCGCCAGGAACGGCAGGCCGAAGGCGCGAGCCATCTTTTCGCCGCGCTTGCGCAGCTTGTCCAGCGCCTGGGCATCGCGTTCGACGGCGATAAACGCGCGGCATCGCGCCCGCAGGCGCGGCATGTTGGCGGTCTGCCATTCGATCATGGCCCTGCGGTCTTCGTGCGCGGCCTCATGGCGCGTGTCGGGCACCACCATGACAAAGGTGCGCGGGTTCTCCACCAGCAGCTCCATTTCCCGGATCCACGTGGCGGAATAACCGAGCGGCGCGCCGCCGTGCCGGGCCGTCACGATGGGAAACTGCGACAGGTCGTGAAAGAAGAATTGGTCGTGGTTCATTCGAAGGCTCCGTGGGGCAGGACAGGCTCGTCCTTGGCGCAGCCGCAGCTGCCGTAAAGCACGAGACTGTAGGAATCCAGTTCAAAGCCGCAGCGCCGCGCGATCTTCCTGACCCGCTGCGCCGTGGCGGGATCGCTGGACTCCCGGATCTGGCCGCAGCGCGTGCAGACCAGGTGGTCGTGATGCCCCTTGTCGTTCAGTTCGAACACGTTGGTGTGCGAATCGAGCTGGGTGCGTTTGAGCAGGCCGGCGTGCTCCAGTTGCGTGATCACCCGGTACACCGTGGCCAAGCCGATATTGCTGTGGTCCGAGATGAGGCGGCGGTAGATGTCCGCGGCGCTCATGTGCGCGTCGGCATGGCGGTAGAAGATGTCCAGGATCTTCAGACGCGGAAAGGTGGCTTTGATGCCGGCGTCGCGCAGCCGTGTGTGGTCCATGAAATGTCTCCAATTCAGTGGGCGGATATCCCAATGATGAGAATGATGTACATTTTCAAATGGACCCGCTAACGGGAACCCGTCAACCTGTACCTCAAACCTGCCAACCATGCGTGAAGCGGCTGCCTCTCCCCCTCTGCCCGACGTCCTGCTGACGCCGTACAGCCTGCGCCGGCGCCGGGAATCCAAGGGCATTTCGGTGCCCGCGCACGTCCACGCCGAGGGCATGCTGGTGCTGGTGCACGAGGGACTTGTCATGGTGCAGTCGGGCGATCGCGTGTTGACGGTGCTGCCCGGCAGCCTGGGCTGGATTCCGCCCGGCGTGCGTCATGGCGCGCGCTGGTTTGGCGAGGCGCGCGGCTCGTTCCTGCACGTGCACCCCGACGGGTGCGCGCGCTTGCCGCCGCATTGCCGGGCTTGGCCGTCGTCGCGGCTGATCGAGGCGCTGGTCGAGCGCTTCGTCGAAGGCACGTCTCGGGAGACCCCGGCGGCCTATCAGGCGCAACTCTTTGACGTGCTGCTGGAAGAGCTGAGACAGCGCAGCGCCGCGGCGACCGTGCCGCTGCCGATGCCGGCCGACCCGCGCCTGCAGGATCTGGCCAACACATTGCTGGATACGCCGGACGACACGGCGGGCATCGACGAATGGGCGCAGCGGTTGAACATGTCTTCGCGCACCCTGATGCGGCGCTTTCGCCAGGAAACCGGTGTGACGCTAGGGCAGTGGCGTCAGCAGGCCAGGCTGCTGCGGGCGCTGGAGATGCTGTTTCGCGGCGGATCCGTCACGCAGGCGGCGTTGTCGGTGGGCTACGAAAGCACCAGCGCATTCATCGGCAGCTTTCGCACGGCGTTCGGCATGACGCCCACGCGCTATCTGGCGGGGCGCGCCTAGGACATGACCGCGAAGGGTTCGCCGCGGCGCGCGTCAGGCGGCCGCGGGCTGGTCCGGATGCAGCGGGCCCTGCGGGTCGTTCTCGGCGTCGGGACGGGGCGGCACGGGTGCCAGACCCAATCCCAGACGCAGGCGCTGGCAATCCGGATTGGGCGATCCGTCCGGCATCCAGATGTCGAAGTCGCGGCACGGCGTGGGCCGGTTGTCGTAGATGTCGCAGTGAATGCCGGGCTTGCCGAGCTCTCCGCGCAGCGAGATGCAGCGCCCGCCGCCCATCTCAGTGCCCTTCATGCAGGCGCGCAGGGGGCTCATCTGGGTGACCAGTTCCAGTGGAACCTGGCCGCCGTTTTCGCCGGCCAGTTCACCGACGTAAAAGGACACGCGAAAGTGCGCGCAACATGCGCCACAGTCCAGACAGGGATTGGCGGACGGGTCGTCGCCGGCCAGCACGGCAGGCGACACGAAGGTAACGAGCGAAGTCAGTGGCAGGGACATGGGGCAAGGTCCGAAATGGCCTGTCCGGCTCCCCGTCTTGGCGCATGCCGGGCCTGCGATGCGCCGGCCCGCCGCGCTGATCCGACGGTGCGCGCGGCACAGGCCGGCGCCGAATCAAGGCCGGAAATATTATCTGGATTTGCGTTGCGGCCGCTACGACTTTTTTCAGGGACGTTGCTGGAGTAGCATCGGTAGCCCGTCAGCCGTAAGGAGCGATCTCTTGTCCGCCAAAACCGATTTCCCAGATGGCCTTGCCCGTTGCGGCTGGGTGGACACGTCCGCCGAATACATGGCCTATCACGACACCGAATGGGGCCACCCCGAAGGCGACGATCGCGCGCTGTTCGAACAGCTTTGCCTTGAAGGTTTCCAGTCCGGGCTCAGCTGGCGCACCATCCTGAACAAGCGCGAGGCCTTCCGCCGCGGCTTCGCCAACTTCGACCCGGCCAGGCTTGCAGCCTTTGGCGAACAGCAAGTTCAGACGCTCTTGGCCGATCCGGGCATCGTGCGCCATCGCGGCAAGATCGAAGCCATGATCAACAACGCGGCCCGCGCGCTGGAAATGATCGACCGCGAAGGATCCCTGGCCGCGTATTTCTGGCGCTTCGAAGCGCCGCCCTCCAAGGTGTCCACCTATGGGGCTTCGACCTCTGAACAGTCCGAAGCCCTGTCCAAGTCGCTCAAGAAGCTGGGCTGGAAGTTCGTGGGGCCGACCACGGTGTACGCCTTCATGCAGTCCGTGGGCATGGTCAACGACCACAGCCCCGGCTGCCATTGCCATGCGCTCGTCGAAAAGAAGCGCAAGGCGTTTGTTCGGCCGGATGTCCGGTCAGCCTAGGGCGCCGTCTGCACCGGCGCCTGCGTGGGCAAGCTGTAGCGCCCCTCGCGGTAAGCCCAGCTTGGCCACAACGCGTGGGCCAGCGCCTCGGTTGCCAGTTCGGCATTCAGCGGCGCGGGCGCGTAGTCCTCGGGCGCCGTGTAGCGGTACTGCACCGGGGGCTTGTTGGGCGCCAGCACCAGCAGGTCGTCTCCCTTCAGATACCCATAGGTGCTGTCGTACTGCATGATGGCGCGTCCGGGCGTGCTGCGCGTCAGGTCGTGGCCGATCATCGGGTGCTCGGTATCCACGCCAATCAGCGACAGCAGGGTGGGCGGCAGGTCGATCTGGCTGATGATGCGGTCGTCGCGCCGCGCCTCGATGCCGGCGCCCAGGATCACAGCAGGAATGTGGAAGTGGCGTACCGGTACCAGGCTGGCGCCAAACACGCGCGAGTCATGGTCCGCCGCCACCAGGAAGACCGTGTTTTCCCAATACGGAGACGCCTTGGCGCGTTCGAAGAACCGGCCCAGCGCCCAGTCGGCGTAGCGCACCGTGTTCTCGACGGTGGCGGGATTGCCGTCGGTTTCGATGCGGCCCGCCGGGTACTCCCACGGCGTATGGTTGGACACGCTGAACGCCAGCGTGAAGGTCGGCTGGTCGCCATCTTCGCGCAGCAGGCGGTCAAGCTGGTTGAACATGTCCTCGTCCGACGCGCCCCACGTGCCGACGAACGCGGGGTCGACAAAATCAGGCCGGTCGACGATCTGCTTGAAGCCGTTGCCCAGGAAGAAGCCCTTCATGTTGTCGAAGTGCGACTCGCCGCCATAGATGAAGCGCGAGTGATAACCGTGCCGCCCCAGCAGGTCGGCCAGCGAAAAGAACCCGCGCTGCGAGCGCGGCAGTTTCAGCACCGCTTGCGCGGGGGTGGGCAGGAACCCGGTGGTGACAGCTTCCAGTCCGCGCACCGAGCGGGTGCCGGTGGCGTAGGCGCGCGTGAAAGTCCAAGCCTCGCGCGCCAGCGCGTCCAGCTCCGGCGTCAGGTTGGCGCCGCCCAAGGCTGCGCTGTACTGCGCGCCCAGGCTTTCTTCAAGGATGATGACCAGATTGAGCGGGCGATGCGTCTTGCGCGTGGCCGGCTGGCGATGCAGGCTGGGGTAATCGGGATTCGGCGGCGGATACGGCAGGCCGGACTTCGCCAGCACCAGGGCGTGCATCTCGTCGTCGTCCATGCCGCCATATACGGCGGAGGCCGACTTCTCGTTCTTCATGCTGTAGACCGCATAGAACACGTTGTACAGCGAGTTCAACGCCAGGGTGTTGAGCATGCCGTCGGAGCTGTAGGCCACCGAGGACGGGTTAATGGGACGGTGGCCCAGCGTGCCGCGGATGGCCAGGATCACCACCGCCAGGATCGCCACGCTGGCCAGCGGCATCTGCCACCACGTCAGCGGCGCATCCGGACGCGCGTGGCCCAGCAGCGCCCACGCGCCCCAGCCAATCAGCGCCAGCGCGCCCAGTCCGCCCAGCAGGGCGCCCTTGTAGCCGCGCCACAGCATCCCCGAGACTTCGCGTGGGTGCTTCAGGTATTCGACGAACAGGCGGTTGGGGCGGGAGTCGTATTCGATGATGAAGGGCGGCGTCGCCACTTCCAGGAACGCCAGCAGGACGAACGCCACGATGTACCAGACAGCGGTGATGTCCGCCGCCACCGGGATGTGGCCGAATAGCGGCGACAGCACGGCCGGCAGCGCTGCCAGCACCGCGATCTGATGCGCATCGATGCGCAGTCCCCGCAGCAGCAAAGGCGCCAGGCCGCCGGCATTGCGCACGCGCTGCCACTGCCAAAGCGCCAGAGCCAGGCGGCTGAGCGTCAGCAGCGCGAAGGCCGCCAACACGAATATCAAAGTCGAGTGCCGCATCGGGCCTCCAGGTTGTCCTGCACTTGCGCCCGGTCAGGGCGGATTTGGTCATTTGGCATTGGAACCGCGCCGGCGTCAAAAATTCGGCAACCGGGCCGGATACGGTTACTACGACCCGGCCGCAGTCGTCTCTTTTTGTAACGGCGCGCACCTTGCACGGGCACGCCGCTTGCTGCGCAGCGGTGCGGACGTTCGCGCCGTTGGCATGCCTGCATCGCGAGTTCGCCCGGAAAAATCCGCACACATTATGGCGTCGTTCCGTCCGACCGTCGCTGCCGGCCGCGATACCCTGGGGTAGTGATCCGGCCAGCGCGGTTCGGCCGGGCAGCAAAGCCAAGGATAGTAACCATGACGCGAACAAGAAAAATAGCGATCGGGATTGTAGGGGGCATTGCCCTGCTGGTGGCGGTAATGGTGATCGTGATCGCCACGTTCGACTGGAACCGCGCCAAGCCCATGATCAACGAACGGGCCACCGCGGCCATGGGCCGCCCGTTTGCCATCAACGGCGACCTGAGCGTGCGATGGCAGCGCGAGGCGGGAGAGGGCGGCTGGCGCAGCTGGGTGCCGTGGCCGCGTGTGGTCGCCAACGACATCACCATCGCCAATACCGAATGGGGCAAGGCGCCGCACTTCGCCACCCTCAAGCGCGCGGAGTTCAGCCTGTCCCCCTTGCCGCTGCTGGCCCAGCACGTCGTCATCCGTCATATCCAGTTGACCGAGCCCGCGGCTGACCTCGAAAGGCTGGAAGACGGCCGCGCCAATTGGGTCTTCACGCTGCCGGAGTCCGGCGAGCCGTCCCCGTGGGTGCTGGACATCAATGAGATCGGCTTTGACAAGGGGCGCGTCGGCTATGCCGACGAAGTCATGAAGGCCGACCTGACCGTGCTGGTCGATCCGCTGGGCAAGCCCGTGCCATTCGCGGACGTGGCCGGTAAATCCTTCGTGCCCGAGGACGGATCGGCCGTCGCGCCGCGCGACTACGTGTTCGGATGGAAGGTCGACGGCAAATACAAGGGGCTGTCCACCAAGGGCGAGGGCAAGGTCGGCGGCATGCTGGCCTTGCAGGATCCCAAGCAGCCGTTCCCCTTGCAGGCCGACGTGGCCATCGGCGGCACGCGCGCTTCGGTCGCGGGCACGCTGACCGATCCCGTGCATCTGGGCGCGCTGGACCTGCACCTGAAATTGTCCGGCTCGTCCATGGCGCAGCTGTATCCGTTGACGGGCGTCACGCTGCCGGACACGCCGCCCTACAGCACCGACGGTCACTTGGTGGCCAAGCTGCAGAACCCCGGCGGGGCGGTGTTCGACTACAAGAATTTCAACGGCAAGGTCGGCGACAGCGATCTGCATGGCGACATCAGGTTCGCGCTGGGTGCGCCCCGTCCCAAGCTGACGGGCAAGCTGTCGTCCAAGCTGCTGCAAATGGCCGACCTGGGCCCGCTGATCGGCGTGCCGTCCGGCGGCGGTCCGAAGGCCGACACGGACAAATCCAAGGACGCGCCCGCCAAGCCCAAGGGCGGCAAGGTTCTGCCCACGCAGGAGTTCCGCACCGACCGCTGGCGCGACATGGATGCGGACGTGTCGCTGGACGCGGCGCGCATCGTCCACGACAGCAAACTGCCGCTGTCCGATCTGTCGGTCCACGTCATCCTGCAGGACGGCAAGCTCACGCTTGATCCGCTGCGCTTCGGCATGGCCGGCGGCACGATGAACGCGACGGCGCGACTGGACGGCTCGAAAGCGCCGCTTACCGGACGCATCGACATGCACGCGCGCCGGTTGCAGCTCAAGCAGCTGTTTCCGTCTGCCGAAGCCATGCAGAAAACGCTGGGCGAGCTCAACGGCGACCTGGCGATCAGCGGCACTGGCAACTCCGTGGCGGCCCTGCTGGGCACGGCGACGGGCGACGTCAAGATGCTGGTCAACGACGGCGTCATCAGCCGCAGCCTGATGGAGCTGGCGGGACTGAACGTCGCCAACTATGTGGTCTCCAAACTGTTCGGCGACGATGAAGTGAAGATCAACTGCGGCGCGGCCGACCTGGAGCTGAAACGGGGCGTGATGACGCCGCGCGTCTTTGTGTTCGACACCGACAACGCGTTGATCACCATCACCGGCTCGGCCAGCTTCAAGGACGAGACCCTGGATCTGGATATCGACCCGGACAGCAAGGGCTTTCGCATCTTCTCCTTGCGCTCGCCGTTGTACGTGCGGGGGACGTTCGGTTCGCCCGACGTGGGCGTGCACGTCGCGCCGTTGGCGGCGCGCGGCGCGGGCATGGTGGCGCTGGGCGTGCTGCTGACGCCGGCGGCCGGGCTGCTGGCGCTGATCGCGCCCAGCGCGAATGACGACAATGCTTGCGGACCGTTGCTGGAGCAGATGCGCAAGCCGCCCAAGGCGCCTGCGCCGGCCAAGAAGTAAATAGGCAAGAAGGCCGGCACATTGCCGGCCTTCTTGCTGTCATCGGCGTGCGACGCTAACGCTCAGGGCATCGTCCGGAATCCCTCCGGCGCGGTGTCGTCGGCCGCACAGACCCTGTCGCGGCCGTGATTCTTGGCGTAATAGAGCGCCTGGTCCGCGCGCTCGAACACGGCTTCCAGTGTCGGGCCCTGGTCCGGGTAATGCGCCACACCCACCGAGATCGTGATGGAAACGGGCAGGGGCGAGCCTTCCGCGGACGCCAGGCGCGCGCGCAGGCGCTGCGCGATCCCGATGGCCGCCGCCATGCTGGCGCCCGGCAGCAGCATGACGAATTCCTCGCCGCCCGGCCGCGTCAGCACGTCGCCACTGCGCGAACCCTCGCGCATGACGCCGGCCAATGCCTGCAAGGCCTGATCGCCCGCCGCGTGGCCGTAGCGATCATTGATGCGCTTGAAGTGGTCGACATCGATCGCCACGATGGCCACCGGCGTCCCCTCGGCGCCCAACAGCGCCAGTGCCTCGTCCATGCCGCGGCGGTTCAGAAGGCCCGTCAGCGTGTCGGTCGTGCTCTCCTGGCGCAGGTCGCTGAGCTTGTGATGCATCGACGCCAGCCCCGTCAGCAGCGCGCGCCGCAACTGCGCGGCCTCGAAATACCATGAACGCACGGCGCGGATCCGGTCCGCGGAATCCGGGTCCTGCATGCGCTTGGCAATACTTGCCATCTGCCCCAACGGGCGTGCGATCCAACGCGACAGCAGCCATATCAGAACGACCGATAGCATCAAGAGCGGCAGGGTGTTGCGGACCGTGGCCATCAGCAGGTCGGCCAGCGGGCGCAGCGTGCTGTCCACCGGCCGCTGCGCGATGATGCTCCAGCCGGTGCTGGGAACCGGCGCAAAACCGGCCAGCATGTCGCGGCCATCGCTGTCGATGAAGCGCTGTTCCCCCGTTTCGCCGCGCCGTGCCGCGGCAAAGGTGTCATTGTCGGGGGCGGGCTTGCCCAGCCGCGCGCGGTCCGGGTGGTAGATCAGCGTGCCGTTGCGGTCGATGACATAGAGAAATGAACCATCGCGGTAGAAATGCTCGTCCAGCAAGCGGTCCAGCACATTGTCTTCGTGCAGGTAGAGCGACCCCGCGATGAATCCGAGGTAGCGGTAGTCGCGCGAAAAAATCGGATGGGTATAGAGGATCTGCCAACGCCCGTTGCTGGCCTTGAAAGGCTCACTGATCGTGGGCTGGCGGACGGCGAGCGCCTGCTTGACCGCATCGCTGACCAGCTGGTGTCCCAGCAATTGCGGATACGACGGCGACACGGCCAGCACCTTGCCTTGAGGCGACGCCACGAAACTTGAATTGAAGTGGCCCATCTGCTGTTCCAGCCGCCGCGTCTCCGCCGCCATGCGCTCGGGGTGGCTTTCCATGTCGGCCAATTCGTCGGCGGTGTAGGAAAGGTAGCGGTGGATGTCGTTCAGCAGCGCATTGGTGGTCAGCGCCAGCTTGGACGCATAGATGCGATTCGTGTCCATCGCATTGCGCAAGAGCAGATCGCGCTGCACCAGATAGCTGGCATGCAAGCCGCCCGCAAGCACCACAAGGACCGACAGCAGGCTGATCCACAGGATGAGACGCCGCAGGTCGACACGAAACATGACGGCATCCGTCAGCTGCGGGCGCGGCCCGGCGGATCGCCGGAAGGCGGCGAGGCGTCGTAGGCAAGCGCGTCCCAGGCGCGCATCGCCTGCCGGGCCACCGCCTGCAATGTCTTGCGGCTGGCGCCGTCGCGGGCCTGGATCGACATGCCATGCAGCACCGTCGTGTAGAACGCGGCCAATCCTTTCAAGTCAGTCCCGGCGGGCAATTCACCCTGCGCGGCGCCCGCGGTCAGGCGGGCAAGGATGCGACTTTGCATCTCGCGCCGGTTGTCCCCCAGAAAATGCCCCACGCTGGCCTGGTTGTCGCAACCGGCCGGCGCGCCCAGCACGATCATGCAGCCAGGCGGAAGCCCCGGGGCCGTGAAACGCTCGGCCGAGGCAAGCAGCATTGCCTCGATGGCGTCGCGCGCGGTGGGCGCAGCCAGCAGCGCGCGCCGCGCCGAACCGCCTTCCGTATCGCGGTACAGCTGGACGGCTTCCCGGAAAAGGCCTTCCTTGGAGCCGAAGGCACCGTAAAGACTGGGCGAGTTGATGCCCATCGCTTCCGTCAGATCGGTCAGCGATGCCCCTTCATATCCCTTCGACCAGAAGACTTCCATGGCCTTTTGCAAGGCTTGGTCCCGGTCGAAGTTGCGCGGGCGCCCTCGTTCAGCCATGCCGGGGATTTTACCCGTGCCGACTATTTTGTGTTGATCGATAAAAAATTCATTGACCAGCCATCACGCGCCCGGCGATGATATTTGTACCGATCACTACAAAACGAGGTTTGACCATGCAGAACTTGAACGGCAAAGTGGCGTTCGTCACCGGCGGCAGCCGCGGCATCGGCGCCGCCATCGTGCGCCGGCTTGCGGCCGACGGCGCGGACGTGGCCTTCACGTACGTCAGCGCGTCGTCGGCCGGGCTCGCGGAGGCGCTGGTGCAGGAACTGAAGGCGCAGGGCCGCCGCGCCGCGGCGATCCAGGCGGATTCCGCCGACGCCGCCGCCGTCAGGCGCGCCGTGGAAACCGCCATTCGCGAGCTCGGACCGGTGGATGTGCTGGTCAACAACGCCGGCATCTTCCTGGCCGGGCACATCGCGGACAACACATTGGACGACTACGAGCGGACGATGGACGTCAACGTGCGCGCGCCTTTCGTCGCCATCCAGGCGGTTCAGGCAGCCATGCCCGATGGCGGACGCATCATCAACATCGGCAGTTGCCTGGCAGCCCGCGCCGGTCGGGCAGGCGTCGCGCTGTACGCGGCCAGCAAATCCGCGCTGGTCGGCCTGACGCAAGGCCTGGCCCGCGACCTGGGTCCGCGCGGCATCACCGCAAACGTCGTGCACCCTGGTCCCATCGACACCGACATGAACCCGGCCGACGGCGACCGCGCCGCCGACATGGTGGCGGTGCTGTCCTTGCCCCACTACGGCCACGCGCGCGATATCGCCGGGATGGTCGCATTCTTGGCAGGACCCGAAGGCCGCTACGTCACGGGCGCGAGCCTCGCGGTGGACGGCGGCTACGCGGCTTGATCCTGTTCGTCGAAACTTTTTCGCCACCCGACTTGCACAAATAAAAAAAGCCCCATATAATCTTTCTTCTTCGCAGCACACACATAACGAAACGCTACGGCGCATAGCGCGGCAGCAGATCAAAGTGAGTGACTCGCAGGGCTGTTAGCTCAGTTGGTAGAGCAGCGGACTCTTAATCCGTAGGTCGAGTGTTCGAGCCACTCACAGCCCACCAGAATTCTTTGGCAGTACATCAAAAAGCCCACCGGTTTCGGTGGGCTTTTTGCATTCTTGGCCGGTCCGCCGGAGCGTCAGCAGGAGGCAGCCGTGCGCACTCAGCCCGAATGGGCATAGTCCCTCCAATCCGTTGGAATGACTGACTCTCATGGGGTCGGCCTGGCGCGCGGCCCTCTAGAAAACATCGATCATTTGGCAGCGGTGGCGAACACCACACTCAGCGAATGTGCCGACGTTACCCGTAGCTGCACATCGCTGGCCGGACGCGTCGCCCATCCTGCGGCGCGGACCAGTCCGGACAGCAGGCCGAAGGCCGGCGCGGCCACGTTCAGCAGGTCGTCCACGCCTGGCGGCGGATTGAGCGGCGCCTGAATGACCTCGCTGCTCAGGCCGCTTTCGCTCAACAGGGCCTGAAGGCGCGCAAGCGTCGGATTCAGGGCCTCGACGTTTTCCAGATGGAAGTCCTGCCGGTTGCTGCAGAGTCCGGCAAGCTGGTCGGCGCTGGTTCTATCTAGAAAGTAAGTGCGTGCCACGGTCATGGGAGCCTCCGCTGATAGCGGCATCATATCGCTCGGCGCAACGGGATTCGGGGGCGTACAAAATGTTGCCCGACGCCCCGCAGCCCCTTGCTAGCATGATCCTCGCCGGAATGAACCGGTATCTGGATGGACAGTGGAGGTTGCCATGAACTCAAGAACAATCAACCGGATCGCCGTGCTTGCGACCGCGGGCGTGCTGCTGGCCGGTTGCGCGACGCAACAGCAAACGAATACCGCTGTCGGTACGGGCGCGGGCGCGGCGTTGGGCGCTGGCATTGGCGCGCTGATCGGGCACGGCAAGGGCGCGGCGATCGGCGCGGGCATCGGTGCGGTGGCGGGCGGCCTGGTGGGCTACAACTGGAAGGTGGTCAAGGAGGACGTGCAGAGTTCCGGCGCCTCGTCGCTGGGCATCGACGTCGTGGAAATGCCCGACGGCAGCCTGAAGGTCAATATTCCCAGCGGCGTGTCGTTCGATACGGACAAGACGCAGCTCAAGCCGGCGTTGCTGCCGGTGCTCGATAGCGTGGCGCGGTCGCTTAACCAGCATCCCGAGCTGCGGGCCAAGGTGGTCGGCCATACCGACAGCACGGGTTCGCTTGCGCACAACCAGACGCTGTCGGTGAACCGCGCCAGGAGCGTGACCGATTACCTGGCCAAGCAGGGTGTGGCGGGCACGCGTCTGTCCGTGGAAGGCCGTGGTCCGAACGATCCGATCGGCGACAATGCGACGGCCGAAGGGCGCGCGCTGAACCGGCGCGTGGAGATCTACCTGTACGCGGTCCGGCAGTAAGCACGGGCGCGTTCCTTGCTGTCAGGCGGCTGGCGCGATGCGCGGCCGCCTTTTCTTTCCGGAGTCTGTGATGAGCGATTTTCCTCCCGCCTGCATCGGTACCGATACCGCGGTTGCCGCGCTCACCGGCTGGCAGGCCGTGGCCATGCGCGATGCCATCGAAAAGCGCTATCGCTTTCCCAACTTCAACGCCGCGTTCGGCTTCATGGCGCGGGTGGCGATGTTCGCGGAAAAGCTGAACCATCATCCCGAGTGGACCAACGTCTACAACCGCGTGGACGTGACGCTGACCACGCATGACGCGGGCGGTGTGACCGAGCTGGATGTGCGGATGGCGCAGTTCATGGACGAGGCGGCCGAACACGCGGGCGCGACGGCGCCCAAAGCGCAGCCCTGACCTCGGCGGCCGACCGAGCGGCCCGCTGCTCAGTCCGCCGCGTCGCCGGCCTCGGTTTGCAGGTGGCCGATCAGGCGGTCGAGCATGTCGCCGAATTGCTGCTGTTCATCGGCGGTCAGGCAGCCGAAGATTTCGTCGTTGCGGCGCGCAATGAGGTCGACGATGCGGCGGTACTGCGTCAGGCCGTCGGCGGTCGGCGCCAGCACCACGCCGCGTCCGTCGGACGCGGAGACCGTCTTTTCGACAAGCCCGCGATCCACCAGCGCCTGCGCCGAGCGGCTGGCCTGGCCCTTGTTCAGGTTGGCGGCGCGCGCCAGGTCGTTGACCGACAGCGGTGCGAACCGGCCAATGGCGGCGAGGCACCGCGCCTCGCCCAGCGGAATGTCGCAGTCCTTGAGATAGGCCCGATTCGTGTCGCGGTCCGTGATCTTGTTGAGCACGTGAAGGCGATAGGTGAGGAATCGTTCCAGGGCGGGCGTTTTCACGTCGGACGGGCGGGATCGGCGCCCGCGCAGGATGAGGCCGGATAGTTTGCCACACCGCCGTCATCCAGGCTGGCGGCTTCGGCCTGCGCCAGCAGCGACAGGGCTTCTTCGGCTGACGGCAGGCGGCTGAGCAGCGACAAGCCGAGTATCGACAGAAAAAGCGGCGCGCGCGATTCGCCGACGCGCGTGAGCGTCTGCGCCATGCGGGTGTAGACCTGGTCCAGGGCTTCGGGATTCATGCGTGGCCTTTCGAGGTGGCGGTGGAAGTGAGCGAGGGGTAGTAGGACGCCAACGCGGCGCGCAGGTCGGCGGCGGCAGGCGCAACCCAGCGTCCCAGCACGTAGCCGTCGGGGCGCAGCAGGTAGACGGCGCCGGCCTGGTGGCCGTAACGCAAGGCGAGCTGGCCGTGCGGGTCGGCCAGGCCGTCGGGGCCGGCACGCAACACCTGTAGTGGTCGCGGCGCGTCCTGCGTGGCCGCGGCCAGCGCATCCAGCGCGGCCGACACTGCCGGGTCGGGCGAAATGGCCAGCGCCACGAAGCCCGCGCCGAAATGGGCGGTCAGGTATTGCGGCGCGTCGCCATCCTGCAGCAGCACGTCGGGCGCGGGTTGGCCCGGCGCGGCCGCCGGGCCGGCCTCGGGGGCGCGGTCCTCGCGGTTCAAGGGCGAGGTGTCGTACGAGATGGGCGCGGACTGGCGGGGATTGATGAGCGAGCGCACGCCGTCGTCCACCAGCGCGAGGCGCAGCGCGGCCTCGCGCATGAGCCGGAAGCCGAAGTCCGGCGGCGCCATGAATTCCGTGCTCTTGGCGCCGTAGGCCAGATTCTGGCGCGTGGCATGGACGCGCTCGATGCTGTAACTGTCCAGCAGGGCGTCGGGCGACTGGCCCTTCAGCACCCAGGCAAGTTTCCAGGCCAGGTTGCCGGCGTCGTCCAGCCCGGAATTCAGGCCGCGCACGCCGAAGATCGGCACGAGGTGGCCCGCGTCGCCCGCGAACAGCACGCGGCCGTGGCGGTAGCGATCCAGCGTCAGGCACTTGGCGTTGTAGATCGAGATCCAGAGCGGCTTCCAGGGCGCGGTCTCGCCGATCATGTCCAGGTGGCTCTGCACACGCGGCAGCACGTTTTCCGGCTTGACGGCTTCGTCGGGGTCTTCGTCGTCGCGGATCTGGTAGTCGACGCGCCACACGTTGCCGGGCTGGCGATGCATCAGCAGCGTGGACCCCGGATTGGAGGGCGGATCGAACCACGCAAGGCGCTCGACGGGCCGTTGCGATGCCTGTTCGATGTCGACGATGACGTAGCGCCCGTCGTACTGCATGCCTTCCAGCTTCAAGCCCATCGCGTCGCGCACGGTGCTGCGGCCGCCGTCGCAGGCGACGAGCCAATCGGCGCGCACCGTCTGGCGGGCGCCGTTCGCCTCCACCTCGACCGATACGCCGTCCGGACCGGGCTGCACGGCCGTGACGCGTGCCGACCAGGCAAGCGTGGCGAGGCCGGGATGGCGCCGCATGGCCTGGTGCGCGAATTCCTCCACGTAGTACTGCTGGATGTTCACCATCGGGGCGTACCGCTGCAGGGGATCGTGCGGCATCTGGAAGTGCAGGACTTCGCGGTCGCGGTAGTAGCTTCGCCCGCCCGTCCAGGCCAGACCCGTGTCGATCAGCGGCCGGTCGGCGCCGATCCAGCCCAGGATCTCCTGCGACCGGCGCGACATGCAGATGGCGCGGCTGCCGCTGCAATAGCCTTCATCGGCCTCAACGGTGAGGGAGGCGATGCCGTACTCGGCGAGCAGGGCGGCCAGGGTCAGACCGACCGGACCGCCGCCGGCGATCAGGACGGGAACGTGCGAGGGGAGCGTCATGCTGTCTCCAGAATTTGGTTGTTTGCGCAACTATATGCCCGGCATGTTGCGCGCGCAACCAATTTTTGAAGGCGATAAAAAACCCGCCGAGGGGCGGGTTTGGGGGCCGGTTCAGGCCGATTGGCGGCCATCAGTGGCGTGTGTCAGTTGCGTACGTTGTAGATCCGCATCGCCTGCTGCTTCTGATTGGCGTCCAGCACGCGCAGCACCACGACCTTGGCGGTGAAACCGTCGGGCAGCTTGAGCTGGCCCAGCGCGTAGTCGTAGCGGTCGACCGTCAGCGCGGGGCCTTCCGGCGTCACGGTGGCGGAGCGGCCGTTGGGGTAGGAGCCTTCGATGGCGAAGGTCAGCGTGCCCTTGAAGGGCGCGCCCGTGCGTTCTTCGCGCATCACCAGCACTTGGTAGTCGAGCAGGCCGGGGGCGCGCTTGAAGGTGGCCGAGCGGATGCCGAGGTTGCCGCCGCGGGGGTCGGGCGGCATGGCGTCCTGGAACAGCACCAGTTCCTTGTTCAGGGTTTCGATCTTGGCGCGGCTTTCCGCCAGGTCGGTGGTCAGCTTTTCGTGACCGGCCTTGTTGGCGTCGCGCTGCTGGGTAGCTTCTTCAAGCTGGGTTTGCAGGCGCTGGCGCTCCATGTTGGAGGCGCTGAGCTCGCTGTGCAGCTGTTCGGATTGTTCGACGGTCAGGCGTTGCGGACCGTAGTTGGTTTGCAGGAAGAGCACGCCGCCCGCGCCAAGCGCAATGCCAACCAGCAGCAGAACGAGCCAGCGCGGCATGCGGCGCGTGCGTTGTCCCGGTTGGTATACGGAGGGCTTGAACGTGGCCCGTTGCGATCTTCCAAACATCCCCATTCCTAGAAAACTTCCTGTGTATGTGCTCGTGGGCAGGCGCGCGCGCATGCCAAAGCGTCAGAGAATACCCCGTTAGCCGGGGGCGTTGCGTGCGCGGACAAGCCTCGTTGCGCACCTTGATATTGTGAAATATGTGAGCGTCACGCGGCCGCGCTGGCCAGTTCCGCGTCCAGGTCGGCGAGCCGTTGCGGGGTGCCGACGTCGGTCCAGCGGCCGGCATGCCGCGCGCCGCGCACCTGGTTTTGGCCCATCGCCTGCCGCAGCAGCGGCGCCAGCGGCGCGGCCTGGCCGCGCGGGACGTCCGCGAACAACGAAGGATGGTAGACGCCGACGCCTGCAAAGGTCAAACGGGGCTCGCCCTGCGCCAGCACGCGCCCCTCGGCCGTCAGGACGAAGTCGCCGGCAGGATGGTGCGCGGGATTGTCCACCAGAAGCAGCCATGCGCCGCCCTGCGTCACGAGGCCGGCGGCGTCGTGCGCGTCGGCCGGGTTCCAGTCGCACCAGATGTCGCCGTTGACGACAAGGAACGGGTCGTCGCCCAGAAGGGGGAGCGCCTGGGCGATGCCGCCCGCGGTCTCCAGCGCGGTGGCTTCGGCCGAATAGCTGATGCGCACGCCGTGCGCGGCGCCGTCGCCCAACGCGCGTTCGATTTCGTGGCCGAGCCAGGCGTGATTGATGACGACGTCGCGGATGCCGGCCGCGGCCAGGCGCGCCAGATGCCAGACGATCAGCGGCTTGCCGCCGACCGGCAGCATGGGCTTGGGCAGGCGGTCGGTCAGCGGGCGCATGCGTTCGCCGCGGCCCGCGGCAAGAATCATGGCGCGCATCAGAACGTGTATCCGACGCTGACCTGGCGGTCGTCCAGGCGGTCCAGCAGGCGCAGCAGCGGCGTGAAGACGCCATAGCGCTGCGCCACCTGGCGGACGTAGCCGTTCACGCGTGGAATGTGCGCCAGGTAGTGGGCCTTGCCATCGCGATGGTTCAGGCGGGCAAAGACGCCCAGGATCCGCAGGTTGCGCTGCAGGCCCATCCATTCATACGCGCGGTGGAATTCGGCGAAATCGGCGTCGACCGGCAGGCCGGCCGCACGCGCCATTTCCCAGTAGCGGATCGCCCAGTCGAGCTGTTGCGGTTCTTCCCAGGTGGTGCGGGCGTCCGTCACCAGCGACGCCAGGTCGTAGGTGATGGGACCGGCCAGCGCATCCTGGAAGTCGATGACGCCCGGGTTGGGGCCGTATTGCGGCTGGTCGCAGACCATGAGGTTGGGCGAATGGAAATCGCGGTGCACCAGTACCTGCGGCTGCCCGGCGTTGCTGGCCGACAGCAGGGCGAAGATCTTTTCCATCGCATTGGCGGTCTTGTCGTCCATCGTCACGCCGTGGTGCTTTTGCACGTACCACTCGGGGAACAGCTTGAGCTCGTCGGCCAGCCGCGTGCCGTCGTAGACACCCAGCCCGGCGGTCGAGGCCTGTTGCAGCTTGACCAGGGCGGCCAGCGCCTCGCGGTACAGCGTCTGCAGCTGGGCGTCGTCCAGGCCGTCCTGGATGCGCTGGTAATAGGTTTGTTCGCCCAGATCGGACAGCAGCAGCAGGCCCTGGTCCAGGTCCTGCGCCAGCACGGCCGGCACGTTCAGCCCGGCGTCCGCCAGCAGCTTGTCCACATGCAGGAACGGGCGGCAGTCCTCGTGCTGGGGCGGGGCGTCCATGACAATCAGGGTCCGCGATCCCGCGTCCAGCCGGAAGTACCGGCGAAAGCTTGCGTCAGCCGACGCGGGGCGCAGCGTCTCCACGGCCAGGTTCAGGGCAGGGGGCAGGCCTTGCAGCCAGTTGCGCACCTGCGCCAAGCGGGGGTCGTGATCGTTTTTCAAGGAAGATCCGTGTCAGAAGGGCAAAATTGGGGAATTTTCGATTTGGCGAACATAAGGCTGGGCGTTGTTCGCGGCTTCTCTATAATACCGGCTCGTTTCCGTCAGCATTGGCGCCGCGTGGGCGTCTCTGTGCGGCTCTCCCATGGTCATAAAGGGCTGTTTTCATTCGTGCGCAAGGTTCCGTGGTTGATCCTCTCCGTAGTCAGCGTCGCCGCCGGAGCCGCCCAGGCTCAAAGTAGCCCGGGCGCCGCTGCTTCCGCGCCGTCGGTCACGTCAACCCCGCAATTGCGCACCTCGCCTGGCCTGCGCATGCACCGGTTGCCCGACGAGAGCATTCCCGCTTTCATGGAAGCGGACACGATTTCGGGCGATCCCGACTACGAGCTCAACCTGACCGGCAACGCGCAGGTGCGCCGCATCGACGGCGTGATCAAGGGCGACGCGATCAATTACCGCAAGGACACCGGCAAGGTCGACGTCCGCGGCAACGCCCGCATGATGCGCGATGGCACCCTGGTCACGGGCCCGTCCGCCTCGTTCAACGTGGACCGGTATTCCGGCGAGGTCGAAAAGCCCAACTTCTGGCTGGGCGCCACCGGCGGCTTTGCCGTCGCCGACCACGCGGACATTTTCAGCAAGTCGCAGATGCGGCTGCACACGGTGACGTACAGCGGCTGCCCGTGCGAAAACCCGTCCTGGTACATCAAGGCCAATTCGGTCGATATCGATTTCGACGAAAACGAAGGCGTCGCCCGCGGCGGCGTCCTGTACTTCAAGGATGTGCCGATCCTGGCGTCGCCCTACATGACCTTCCCGGTCAAGCGCGAACGCAAGTCGGGTTTCCTGATCCCGACCTACGGCACGACCAGCCAGGGCGGTTTCGACATTTCGATTCCGTACTACTTCAACCTGGCGCCCAATTACGACCTGACGGTGCAGCCGCGCTACTTCTCCAAGCGCGGCACCCAGCTGGGCGGCGAGTTCCGCTATTTGGGTTACGGGTACAGCGGCATTATGGACGGCACCTACCTGCCCAATGACGACGTGACGGGCAACGACCGCTGGATGTACTGGTGGCGCCATCAGCAGCAGTTCTCGCACGGTTTCTACGCCGACTGGGATATCGCCAAGGTCTCGGACGACAATTACTTCCGCGACATTTCGCAACTGGGCCTGAACCAGGCCTCCACGACTTACCTGCCGCAACGCGGCCGCGTGGGCTGGGTCTCTAACTACTGGAGCGCCTACGCGCAGGTCTACAAGTTCCAGACGCTGCAGGACCCCGATGCGCCGCTGGTCCCGCCGTACAACAAGGAACCCGAGATCTACCTGCGCGGTTCGCGGTACGACGTCGGCGGCTTCGACCTGGACTGGACCTCGACCGCGGTGCGCTTCAGCATGCCGGAGTACGGCGCGGCGTTGCGAGCCCCCGATGGCGACCGCTTCCAGACCTACCCGACGATCTCGTATCCGATCGTCCGCCCGGGCTGGTTCATCACCCCGAAGGCGGGCGTGAACTACACGTCGTATCAGACCAAATGGTATGGCGTGGATGCGCAGGGGCTCAACGGCGGCACGGCCAATGGCCTGCCGCGCTCGCAGTCCCGCACGGTGCCCATCCTGTCGCTGGACTCGGGCCTGATCTTCGAGCGCGACACCACGCTGTTCGGCAAATCGTCCACGCAGACGCTCGAACCGCGGCTGTATTACCTGTACGTGCCGTACCGCGACCAGTCCAAGATTCCTGTCTTCGATACGTCGCTGGCCGACTTCAGCTTCACCCAGGCGTTTGAGGAAAACATCTACTCGGGCGGCTGGGACCGTATCGCCAACGCCAACCAGCTGACCGCGGCCCTGACGACGCGCTGGCTCGATGCCGACAGCGGTTTCGAGCGCCTGTCGGTGGGCGTGGCGCAGCGTCTGTACTTCGAAGACCAGAAAGTCACGCTGCCGCTGGAAACCCCGCGCACGGACGTGCGGTCCGACTTCCTGGTGGGCGTCAGCGCCGCGTTGACCGATACGCTCAACACGGACCTCGCCGCGCAGTACAACCCCTACGACAACAATTGGTCGCGCGGGCTCATCAGCGCGCGCTGGTCGCCGCAGCGCCTGACCACCGTGGCGGTGGCCTACCGCTACCAGCGCGATCCGCAGCCGGGCGTGTTCTATCAGCCGCAGGGTCAGAACCAGGTCAGCCTGGCCGTTCAATGGCCATTCAGCAAGCGCTGGTACGGGGTGGGCCGGGTCGACTATTCTTTGCGTTCCGGACCGTCCAGTACGATTGCCAATACGACGGAATCTCCGCGCGTGACGCAGGCCATCGCCGGCCTGGAGTACAAGGGCGACTGCTGCTGGGTGGGCCGCATGGTCTACCAGCGCTACGCCGTATCGGCGGCGGACACCAATTCCGCGCTGTTCTTCCAGCTTGAGCTCACGGGCCTGGGTTCCCTCGGAACCGACCCCATGAGCCTGCTGAACAGAAGTATCCCCGGTTACACGCGCGTCACGCCGCCCGCGCAGGCCGGGACCACATTTGAAAGGTATGAATGATGCGTAGGTTGCACTCTTTGCGCCGCCTCTCCGGCAACGCGCTGCTGCTGGCCCTGTGCGCCGGCTTGCCCGCCGCCCATGCGGCCGAGCAGACCAGCCGCGGCGCCAACAGCGCCAAGGCCGCTCCCGCCGCGCAGAAACAGGACGCGCCGGCGCCCAAGGGCGAGCAGTTCGTGGACGGCATCGCCGCGATCGTCGACAAGGACGTGATCACGCTGCGCGAACTGCGCGACGCCTCCCAGCGCGTTGCTGGCGAACTGAAGTCGCGCGGCATCCAGGTGCCCGATGACCAGACGCTGCAGCACCAGGTGCTCCAGCGTCTCATCATGGAACGCGTGCAGCGCCACGAAGCCGACCGCCTTGGCATCCGGGTTGACGACAAACAGATCGACACCGCCATCCAGGCGATCGCCTCGCGCAACAAGATCACGGTGCAGCAATTGCGCCAGGAACTGGAAAAGTCCGGCACGACCTGGGAAAACTACCGCAAATCGCTGCGCGACGAGATCCGTTCGGATCGCCTGCGCCAGCGCGCGGTCGACTCGACCATCGTCATTTCCGACGCGGAAGTCGATGCCTTCCTGAAAGACCAGCGCCGCAATCCGGCTTTTGGCGCGGCGCCTGCGCAGGCGGCGCAAGCGCAGCCCCAGGTGCAGCCGCAGCCCGCGCCCGAGCAGGCCGCCGCGCCTGCCGGCCCCATGCTTTACGCGCTGGCGCAGATTCTGGTGCGCGTGCCGGAAGGCTCGTCGCCCGACCAACTGTCGCTGCTGCGCAAGAAGGCCGAAGGTCTGCTGGCGCGAGCCAAGCGCGGCGACGATTTCGCCAGCCTGGCCGCGGCATCGTCCGACGGCCCCGAGGCGCTGCAGGGCGGCGTCATGGGTGTGCGCCCGCTGGATGGCTGGCCTGATCTTTTCGTCAAGGCCATCAGCAATCTCCAGAAGGGCCAGGTCAGCCAGCTGATCCAAAGCGGCAATGGCTTTCACATCATCAAGGTAATGGACCGCGGCACCGCCCAGCCCGCGCCCGGCCGTACGGCCCGCGCCCCGGCGCCGCAAGCCGCGCCGCAACCGGCGCCTCAGCCGGCCGCACGCGAGCAGGCGCCCCAGGGCCCGACGCAGGTTGTGCAGACGCGCGCCCGCCACATCCTCATCAAGACCTCGACCGTCATGAGCGATGATCTGGCCCGCCAGCGCCTGGAGCAGGTTCGCCAGCGCCTGGTCAATGGCGCCGCCACGTTCGAGGAAATGGCGCGCCAGTATTCGCAGGACGCCAGCGCGCCGCAAGGCGGCGAGCTGGGATGGCTGAACCCGGGTGAAACCGTGCCGCCGTTCGAGGCCGCGATGAACGCGCTGCAACCTGGCGAAATCAGCCAGCCCGTGCAGTCGCCGTTCGGCTGGCACCTGATCCAGGTGGAAGAGCGCCGCGAGCACGACGCGACCGACGACCTGGCGCGCATGCGCGCCCGCCAGACGCTGTTCGAGCGCCGCGCCCAGCCGGCCTTCGAAGACTGGCTCGAGCAACTGCGCGCACAGGCGTACGTCGACAACCGCTTCGAAAAGCAGCAGAAAATCCAGCAGAACAACCGCTAAACGCATTACGGGCTTTTCATGTCTCAACACCAGGCGCGCAAGCGCTTTGGCCAGAACTTCCTGACCGACGACAGCGTCGTCGAGTCCATCGTCCGGGCGGTTGCGCCCGCCCGCGACGATGCCGTGGTCGAGATCGGCCCTGGCTTGTCCGCGCTGACGCGGCCGCTGCTCGAACGGCTGGACCATCTCACCGCGGTCGAAATCGATCGCGACCTGGCCGCCCGGCTGCGCAAGCAGTTCGACGCATCACGTTTGACGGTAGTCGAGGCCGACGCGCTGACGGTGGATTTCTCGCAGTTCGGCGGCGCGCTGCGCGTCGTGGGTAATCTGCCCTACAACATTTCCAGCCCGTTGCTGTTCCACCTGATGACGTGGGCCGACCACATTCGCGATCAGCATTTCATGCTGCAGCGCGAAGTGATCGACCGCATGGTGGCCAAGCCCGGCTCGGGCGACTTCAGCCGCTTGTCCGTGATGCTGCAATCGCGCTACCGCATGCACAAGCTGTTCGACGTGCCGCCCGAGGCCTTCGATCCGCCTCCTAAGGTCGTGTCGGCGATCGTGCGCATGGTGCCGTTGCCGGCGGATCGCCAGCGGCCCATCAGCGAGCGCGCTTTCGAAACCGTGGTGGCCCGCGCCTTCTCGCAGCGCCGCAAGATGCTGCGGCGGGTGCTGGCAGACTGGGCCGCGCAAGTGCCTTGGGAAGCGCTGGATATCGCGCCCACCGCGCGCGCCGAGGACATTTCGGTGGACCGCTACATGCGCCTGTCGGATGCGCTGGTCGAAGCCGGGGTGTTGGCGCGGGAGTGACGTCTTTTCGGTATGGCATGGCAGTGCAAAAAGGCCCCGTGGGGCCTTTTTGCATTTGGGTGCTCGGAGAGTGAGATGGTGTCAGACACCCAGGGGACATGGGCGTCAGCCTGTGACGGCGGTTCAGCGGGTTGCCCCTGGCGCCCGATCACAGCATGCGCTTTTGCGCCGCCATCCACAGCTGCATCACATCGCGTGCCCGGTCGGCCAGCAGGCGCTCGGCGTCGGCCAAGGCCTGCTGCAACGTGATGGGGCCGGGGGCCAGGCTGAATGCGGCGCTGATGCCGCAGGTGTGCAGGGCCTCGTAGCCTTCGCCCAGCGAGCCGGCCAGCGCCACGACGGGAACGCCCGCGCGTTGCGCAATCCGGGCGACGCCTGCGGGCGTCTTGCCGCGCAGCGTCTGTGCGTCCATCCGGCCTTCGCCGGTGAACACCAGCGTTGCGCCTTCCACGGCGTCGGCCAGACCGCCCAGCTCTGCGACGATCTCCACGCCCGGCCGGAAATGCGCGTTCAAGAACGCCTTGGCGGCAAAACCCAGGCCTCCGGCGGCGCCCGCGCCGGGCGCGTCGCGGTGGTCGGCGCCGAGGTGCTTTGCGCACACGTCGGCGAAGTGACTCAGCAGGGTGTCCAGGGTCTGCACCTGTTCCGGCGTCGCGCCCTTTTGCGGCCCGAACACATGCGACGCGCCATGCGGACCGCACAAGGGATTGTCGACGTCGGAGGCGATGTCGACGCGCACCTGCGCCAGCCGCGGGTCCAGGCCATGCGTGTCGATGGAGGCAAGTTGGCCCAGCGCCCCGCCGCCCGGCGGCAGGCTGTTGCCGCCGGCGTCCAGCAGCCGCACGCCCAGCGCCGTCAGCATGCCGGCGCCCGCGTCGTTGGTGGCCGAGCCGCCCAACCCCAGGATGATGCGCTTGGCGCCCGCGTCCAGCGCCGCGCGCATCAGCTCGCCCACGCCGTGGCTGCTGGCGCGCATCGGGTCGCGCTTGGACGGGGAGATCAATTCAAGGCCCGCCGCGGCGGCCATCTCGATGACGGCGGTGCCGTCGTCCAGCAATCCCCACACGGCGTCGACCTTGTGGCCGAGCGCGTCGTTCACGGTGATCTGATGTTCCTTGCCGCCGGTGGCCGCGAGCACGGCTTCGACGGTGCCTTCGCCACCGTCGGCCATCGGGATGCACACGGTGTGCGCGCCGGGAAAGGCGGCCTTGACGCCGCGCGCAATGGCCGCCGCCGCATCGGGCGCGGAAACGCTTTCTTTGAACGAGTCGGGAGCGATGACGATTTTCACGGTCGGAAGGGGGGGCGCGTTAGTGATCGATGTGTCACCCATGATACCCGTGACAACGCGGCCGGCGTACCATAGCGCTTTCGTTGCTTTTGCGAGAGTGGACCGCCATGCCTGTATTGCGCCGCACAAAAATTGTCGCCACCCTGGGACCCTCGACCTCGTCGCCCGAACGCATCGACGCGCTCATCCGCGCGGGGCTGGACGTCGCACGGCTGAACTTCTCGCATGGCAGCGCGGACGATCACCGCCAGCGCGCGCGGCTGGTGCGCGAGATCGCTGCCAAGCAGGGCCGCTTCGTCGCGATCATGGGCGACCTGCAAGGCCCCAAGATCCGCATCGCCCGCTTTGTCGACAAGCTGGTGCAACTGCATGTGGGCCAGCCGTTCACGCTGTCGCGCGTGCATCCCAAGGATGCGGGCACGTCCAGCATCGTGGGCATCGACTATCCGGAACTCGTGACCGATTGCCGCGTGGGCGACGAGCTGCTGCTCGATGACGGCCGCGTCGTGCTGGTCGTGGATCGCGTCGAAGGCGACGAAGTCCACACCACCGTCACAGTGGGCGGTCCGCTGTCCAACAACAAGGGCATCAACCGCCGCGGCGGCGGCCTGTCCGCGCCCAGCCTGACCGACAAGGATCGCGTCGACATCAAGCTGGCCGCCGAAATGGAGCTGGACTACGTGGCGGTGTCGTTCCCGCGCTATGGCAGCGACATCGACGAGGCCCGCACCTTGCTTGCCGCGGCCGGCAGCCAGGCATGGATCATCGCAAAGATCGAACGCGCCGAGGCAGTAGCCGACGACGAGGCCCTGGATGCGCTGATCCGCGCAAGCGACGGCGTGATGGTGGCGCGCGGCGACCTGGGCGTGGAAGTGGGCGATGCCGAGCTGGTGGGCATCCAGAAGCGCATCATCCAGCACGCGCGCACGCTGAACAAGGTGGTCATCACTGCCACGCAGATGATGGAATCGATGATCTCCAGCCCCATGCCCACCCGCGCCGAAGTCTCCGACGTGGCCAACGCGGTGCTGGACTACACCGACGCCGTCATGCTGTCGGCTGAAAGCGCCTCGGGCCAGTATCCGGTCGAAACCGTGCAAGCCATGGCGCGTGTGTGCCTGGGCGCGGAAAAGCATCCCACGTCCACGAAGTCCCATCACCGCATGGGCGAGACCTTCACGCGCTGCGACGAAACCATCGCGCTGGCGGCCATGTATGCCGCCAACCATTTTCCCGGCGTCAAGGCCATCATCGCGCTGACCGAAAGCGGCCACACGCCGCTCATCATGTCCCGCATCCGCTCGGGCGTGCCTATCTACTGCTACAGCCCGCACAGCGTGACGCAAAACCGCGTGACGATGTTCCGTGGCGTGTACACGATTCCGTTCGCGCCGTCGGACTACGATCCGGCCGATCTTTCCAACGCCGCCATCGACGAGCTGCGCAAGCGCAATCTGGTGCAGACCGGCGATTGGGTGATCCTGACCAAGGGCGATTTCTATCGCGACAGCGGCGGCACCAACGGGATGAAGATCCTGCTGGTGGACTGAAGCAGGGCGCCTAGCCGAAGAACCAGTAGCAGACGCCGATCGCGGCCAGCGCCCCGGCCAGGTCGGCGATCAGCGCGCAGCCGACTGCATGCCGGGCGCGCAGAATCCCCACCGACCCGAAGTACACCGCCAGCACATAGAAGGTGGTCTCGGTGCTGCCTTGCACCACCGCGGACAGCAGCGCCGGGAAGCTGTCCACGCCGAAGTGCGTCATGGTCTCCAGCATCATCGCGCGCGCTGCGCTGCCCGAGAACGGCTTGACCAGCGCCGTGGGCAGCGCGTCCACGAAGCGCGTGTCCCAGTTTGCCTGCTGCGCCAGCCAGCGGATGCCATCCAACAGGAAGTCCAGCGCGCCCGACGCGCGCAGCACGCCCACGGCGCACAGCATCGCCACCAGATACGGCAACAGGCTCTTGGCGATATCGAACCCTTCCTTGGCGCCTTCAATGAAGGCCTCGTACACAGGCACTTTTTTCCACGCGCCGACGACCAGAAACGCCAGCAGGATGCCAAACAGCGTCAGGTTCCCCAGCAGCGAAGACAGCGACGCGATGGCGGCTGCCGACATGCTGGCCAGAAGCGCCATGAATCCGCCCAGCACCAGCGCCGCGCCGCCCAGCCACAGCAGGATGACCGGATCGGCCAGGCGCAGCCGCTGGCACAGCGCGACCGCCAGAAAGCCGGCCAGCGTGGACGCGCTGGTGGCCAGCAGAATGGGCAAAAAGACCAGCGTGGGATCGGGCGCGCCCTGCTGCGCGCGGAACATGAACAGCGTGACGGGCAGCAGCGTCAGCGACGATGCATTGAGCACCAGGAACAGGATCTGCGCGTTGGTGGCGGTGTCCGGCTTGGGGTTGAGCGCTTGCAGCTCGCGCATGGCGCGCAGGCCGATGGGGGTGGCGGCGTTGTCCAGCCCCAGGCCATTGGCCGCGAAGTTCAGCGTGATCAGGCCGATGGCCGGATGATTGCGCGGCACCTCGGGCATCAGGCGCGCGAACAGGGGGCCCAGGAGCCGCGCAAGCTTTTCGACCAGCCCCGCGCCCTCGGCGATGCGCAGGAAACCCAGCCACAGCGTCAGCGTGCCAAAAAGCAGCACCATCACGTCCACGGACACGCGCGCCATGTCGAACAGGCTGGCGACCATCTGGCGAAAGACTTCCGGGTCCCCGATGACGAGCCAGCGGTACAGCGCGGCCGCGGCAGCGGTAAGGAAGAAGCCAAGCCAGAGTTTGTTCAGCATGCGGACGAGCCCGGACAGCGGTTGATTGCGCATCTGCGCGGCGACGCCCATTGTCGCAGAGTCGGTAAGCCGCAGCTTGGCCGGGCCGCGCCAATTCTGGTACTTTGGCCCGATACGTCTTGTAGCGAACAACAGGGGGACCCATGGATTTCAACGCCTGGCGCCGGCGCCGCATTTCGGAACCCGCATACCGCTGGGCCCGCAATGCCATGCCTGCCATGTCGGCCACCGAACGCGAAGCCATCGAAGCCGGCGACAGCTGGTGGGACGCAGACCTGTTCACGGGCAATCCCGACTGGCGCAAGCTGCTCAGCGTGCCGCCGGCCACGCTGACGCCGGATGAACAGCGCTTCATCGACGGTCCCGTGCGCGAACTGTGCGGCATGCTGGACGAATGGGATATCTCCTGGAACCGGCGCGATCTGCCGCCGCGCGTCTGGGAGTTCCTCAAGACGCAGCGTTTCTTCGGCATGATCATTCCGCGCCGCCACGGCGGCCTGGGGTTCTCGCCCTATGCGCACTCCGAAGTGGTGCGGCGCATTTCCGGCTATTCCATCACGGCTGGCGTCACCGTCATGGTGCCGAACTCGCTGGGGCCGGGCGAACTGCTCATGCAGTTCGGCACGCAGGCGCAGCGCGATTATTGGCTACCAAGGCTTGCCGACGGCCGGGAAGTCCCGTGCTTTGGCCTGACCAGCCCTGAAGCCGGCTCGGACGCTGCCTCGATGGTGGATACCGGCGTCGTGTGCCGCCAGGTCGTGGATGGGCGTGAGCTCATCGGCATCCGGCTCAATTGGCACAAGCGCTACATCACGCTGGGGCCGGTGGCCACGGTGCTGGGGCTGGCGTTCAAGATGTCGGACCCCGACGGCATCCTGGGCGGGCCCAAGGATATCGGCATCTCGGTGGCGCTCGTTCCCACCGACGCGCCCGGCGTCGAGATCGGCCGGCGCCACCTTCCCGCCATGCAGGTGTTCCAGAACGGGCCCAACTCGGGCCGCGACGTTTTTGTGCCGCTGGATGCGCTGATCGGCGGCATCGAGCGCGCCGGGCAGGGCTGGCAGATGCTGATGAGCGCACTGGCCGCCGGGCGCGGCATTTCGCTGCCGTCGCTGTCGGCCGCCGCCGCGGCGATGTGCGCGCACACCACCGGCATGTATGCGCGGGTGCGCGAGCAATTCGGCATCCCGATCGGCAAGTTCGAGGGCGTTCAGGAGCGGCTGGCCAGCCTGGCCGGCAACGCCTATCTGATCGAGGCCGCGCGCCGCCTGACCTGCGCCGCGCTCAATCAGGGCGTCAAGCCTGCGGTGGTGTCCGGCATCATGAAATACCACGCCACCGAGCGCATGCGCGTGTCGGTGAACGACGCCATGGACGTGCACGCGGGCCGCGCCGTCATGGACGGCCCCAGCAATTACCTGGGCTCCCTGTACCGCGCCGTGCCCATCGCCATCACGGTCGAGGGCGCCAACATCCTGACGCGCAATCTGATCATCTTCGGGCAAGGCGCCATTCGCGCGCATCCCTATCTGATGCCGGAGATACTGGCGCTGGGCAACCCCGACGAGGAACGCGGCATCGAAGTCTTCCACGATGTCTTCTGGCGCCATCTGCGCCACGCGGGCATGAACACGCTGCGCGCGATCGGCCGCGCGTGGACGGGCGGCATGCTGGCGCCCGCGCCCGCCTCGGGACCGGTGGCGGGTCATTACCGCCGGCTGGGCCGTTATGCGTCGGGCTTCGCGCTGCTGGCCGACGCCACGCTGGCGCAACTGGGTGGAGGCCTGAAGCGCCGCGAAATGATCTCCGCGCGCCTGGGCGACATCCTGTCCGAACTCTATCTGCTGTCCGCAGTGCTAAAGCGCTGGGAGGACGAGGGACGCAAGCACGACGACCTGCCGCTGGTGCGCTGGTGCATGGCGCAGGGTTTCGCCAGCATCGAGAAGAGCATGGATCAGGTGCTGCGCAACCTGCCGGTCAAGGCGCTGTCGTGGGCGTTGCGGGCGGCCATCCTGCCGTTGCGGCTGGCCAAGGGGCCGGACGACGCGCTCACGCGGGAATGCGCCGAATTGCTGCTCAAGCCGTCGCCCACGCATGTGCGACTGGCGGCCGACCTGCAGCGCGAACCCGGGGAGGATCCGCTGGGCCTCTTGACCCGCGCCTTTGCGCTGGCCGACGCGGTGCAGCCGATCCGCGACCGGTTGCGCCAGTCCAACGTGCGCAACTGGCGAGAAGCCCATCAGCGCGGCGCCATCACGGACGCGCAGGCGGCGCAGCTCGAAGCCGCGGAAGCGACGGTGCTGAAGGTGTTGCAGGTGGATGATTTTGCGCCGGAAGCGCTGACGCCGCCGGGCGAAGGCGCGCCGGTTCGGGCGCAGGAACAGAAGCCGGAGCCGCACCTGGAGTCGCCGCAGCCTCAGCAGCCGGAGTCGCAGCCGCCGCGGCAACAGCCGCCGCAACAGCCGCAACCGCCGGAACCGCCACAGCAACCGCAGCCGCCGCAGCCGCAGGAGGACGAGCCCCCCGCTGCTGCAAGACCCGGCGGTAACGCCTAGTCGTCCTGATTCGGGTCCATGCCCGGGAACAGGATTTCCGTGAAGCCGAACTTCGTGAAATCCTGGATCCGGGACGGATACAGGCGGCCGATCAGGTGGTCGCATTCGTGCTGGACGACGCGTGCGTGAAAGCCTTCGGCCTCGCGCTCGATCAGCTGGCCGTACGGATCGCGGCCGCTGTACCGGATATGGCGGTAGCGCGGCACCAGGCCGCGCAGTCCCGGCACCGACAGGCAGCCTTCCCAGCCGTCTTCCATCTCGTCCGAAAGCGGCGTGATGACCGGATTGCACAGGATCGTCTGCGGCACCGGCGGCGCGTCGGGATAGCGGTCGTTGCGATCGAACCCGAAGATCACCAGTTGCAGGTCCACGCCGATCTGCGGCGCGGCCAGACCCACGCCCTGCGCGGCCGCCATGGTTTCGAACATGTCGTCGATCAGGGCGTGCAGCTCAGGCGTGTCGAAACGGTCGACCGGGGGCGCCACGCGCAGCAGCCGCGGGTCGCCCATTTTCAGGATGGGATGGATCATGGCTGGCGTTCCGCTCAGTCCTGGCGGTCTTTCTTCTGGATGAATTCGATCTTGTAGCCGTCGGGGTCTTCCACGAAGGCGATGACCGTCTTGCCGTGCTTCATCGGGCCGGCCTCGCGGGTGACCTTGCCGCCGCGCTCCTTGACCTTGTCACAGGCTTCGTAGGCGTTGTCGACTTCCAGGGCGATGTGGCCGTAGCCGTTGCCCAGGTCGTACTTGTCGGTGTCCCAGTTGTGGGTCAGTTCGATGACGGCGCCGTCGACTTCGTCCTGGTAGCCGACGAAGGCCAGCGTGAACTTGCCGTCCGGATAGTCGTTGCGGCGCAGAAGGCGCATGCCCAGCACGTTGGTGTAGAAGTCGATGGACTTGTCGAGGTTGCCGACGCGCAGCATGGTGTGGAGCAGACGCATGGGAGGATTCCTTAAGCGATGAGAGGTTGGGGGAAGCGCTGGGGGGTTCCGGCGCGTTCCCGGGAGATTCCGATGTCGCGCAGCGCGCCGCCCATGGCGTCGACCGCCTGCCGCATCTGGCCGGCGCCAAAGGCGCCGATGCAGCCGACCCGGAACGTGGGTTCTTCGGTGTTGGTGAAGTTGCTGATCACATAGCCGCGCTGCTTGAGCGCGTCCACGAAGAGCTGCAGGTGCCAGGTCGGGGCATCCGGCGCGCGGACGTTGACGACGATGGGGCCTTGCAGTTCGGGCGGCAGGTATGGGGTCAGGCCAAGATCGATCACGCCATCATAAAGCGTGCGCATGTTGGCCGTGTAACGCGCCAGACGGGCCTCGCGGCCTTCCAGGCGGAACAGTTCCAGCGCCACGGCCAGCGCGGCCAGCGTGGGCGCGGCGGGCGTGAAGCGGGGGCCGGCGTTGGGCGCCAGCGTGTGCTGGTAGATGTCGGCCAGGTCGAGCGACCAGCTGCCCGCATTGCCGCGGGCGGCATCCAGGCTGTCACGGCGCGCGACGACGAAGGCGGCGCCCGGCAGGCCTTCCAGGCATTTGTTGGCGGTCAGCACCACGGCGTCGACCGCGGGCAGGGCGCGCAATTCAAGCGGCAACGCGCCGAACGCCGACACGGCGTCGATGATCACGCGGCGTCCCAGCGCGTGGGCGATGCGGGCAAGATGCGGCACGTCGTGGCAGATGCCGCTGCCGGTTTCGCTGTAGACCAGCGCCAGGTGCGTGAGCGTGGGGTCGCGTTCCAGCGCGTCGGCCACCGCCTGCGGATCCACGCGCTCGGCGGCGCCCACCGATAGCGGCACGGCGATGCGGCCTGCCTCGGCGGCCAGCTTTTGCAGCCGGGCCGAGTACGCGCCGGTGGACGGGGCCAGCATGCGGCCGCCGGGCGGCACGAAGGTGCGGATCGCGGCCTCGACGGCAAAGTGGCCGCAGCCCGGCAAGGCCAGCGCCACGTGCTCGTCCGCGCCCGCCTGCGCAATCGCCAGCACGCCGTCGCACACCTGCCGGTACAGCGTGCGGAAATCGTTGTCCCACGGCGCGTAGTCCTGCGCCATGGCGGCCTTCACCCGCGCGTCGGTGGTGACCGGGCCCGGAATCAGCAGCAACATTTCGATTCTCCTTGGGATCGCAACAGGCGCTGGGTGCCGCGCGCTTCAGAACTGAGGCAGCGAAGCGGGATCGTGACGCCGCAGGATGTTCTTGGCGTCTTCGAAGTCGGGCAGGATCTGGCCGACTTCGCGCCAGAAGTCCTGACTGTGGTTCATCTCGCGCAAATGGGCAAGCTCGTGCGCGATGACGTAATCGATGATGGCCGGGGCGAAGTGGATCAGGCGCCAGTTCAGCATGATGTTGCCGTCGCTGGTGCACGACCCCCAGCGCGTGGCGGCCGACGACAGGCGCCAGCGGCGGATCTTCAGGCCGCTCACCTGCAAAAAGTGCGCCAGCCGCGCACCGAACCACGCGCCCGCGCGCTGCTGCAGCCACGCTTGGGCCGCATCGCGGATGCGGCCCTGGTCGGCGTGGGACGGCAGCGCCAGCCACAGGGTGTCGCCATCTTGCGGCGCGTCGGCGTCGCCGGACAGATTGGCCTGGCGGCTGTCGCCGCCCACGCCGATGACGATGCGCCGGCCCAGATAGGGGAGTTCTCCGCCCGCCTGCCAGCGCGTGTGCGCCATGGCCAGCTGCTGCTTGCGGGCGTGCCATTCGCGCAGCTTGGTCAGGATCCAGCGCGATTTTTCGCGCACCGCGTCGTCGATCTGCGTCAGCGTCACCCAATTGGGGGCGGTCACGCGCAGGCCGTCGTCGGTGATGACGAAGCCGATGCTGCGCCGCCGCGAACGCAGCAGCACGAAGCCGATGGTCTGCTGATCGGTGGGCACCTCGCGCCAGCGCGCGCCGGGCGGCAGCGGGTCGGGGCAGGGCGTGGGCACGCGCGACGCCGCATTGGGCGACAGCGTCAGCAGCGGCTCGCCCGCGGGGGCGGGGGCCTTGGCGGCGTCGGGAAACAGGTTGGGGGGCGTGACGGGGCGCGGGGTGTCCGGCGCGGCGGACGGCGCGCGCGGGGCGGCCGGCGCCGCCGGCACGGCGATCAGCG
>NZ_JAGXJZ010000200.1:0-513 GCF_019091095.1 Achromobacter sp. GbtcB20
ATGATCTTCTCGTGCTCGGCCTTCATCATGATGTCGCCGCCGCGCGGGCCGCGCGCCATCGACAGGGTCAACAGTTTCTCGCGGGTGCCGCGATTGCTCAGGGTCGACATCAAGGGCTGCTGGGTCGTGTTCACGACCGGGATCACGAACTTGCCGTCCAGGCCGCGCTTCTTGGCTGCAGCCGCGGCGGCGTCGATCTGCTTGTCCGACATGCCGGCCAGTTCGGCGCGGGTGTCGACCACCAGCGCCGAGGCGTTGGCTTCCTTCAGCACGTTCTGGGCGAACTGGGTCGACAGCGCGGCCAGCTGGCCGTTCATCGCCTTCAGCTTGTCCTTGTCGGCGCTTGAGAGCTGGGCGCCGGCGCGCACGAAGTCCTTGTGGTAGCGCTCGACCAGGTAGGCCGATTCGGCGTCGAGCTTGAGGCTGGCACGTTTGTCGTACAGGGCCTTGATGCGGGCGAACAGTTTCGGGTTCAAGCGGATCGAGTCGGCATGCGCGGCCAGCTTCGGGGCC
>NZ_JAGXJZ010000201.1:0-511 GCF_019091095.1 Achromobacter sp. GbtcB20
AGCGCTGCGAGCGCCGCCCGCTTTTTTTATTGCCTCGACCGTGCGCCAACGTACATCCGCCCAGCCCGGCCGCGCCGATAATCGCTTCATGAAAAAGGAGGCGGCATGACAACGGTGCGCAAGGGCCAGGCACCCGCAAGGCTGGAGCGGGAAGAATTCCATCGCAAGTTCATCGACCAGTTCTTCGACCCGGCTTTCGCGGCGGTGGCGGACGAACTGGCGGCGGTCGAGGAAGTGGCCTGGCAGGCCTACCACGACAAGCGCAAGGCGCCGCGCACCGTGAAGGCCGGCCCCGGCTTCGCCGATCCCGACTACGACCTGTCGATCGAGTGGAAGGAAGCGCACGAGCGCCTGCTGGCCGCCGAGGCGCGCCAGAAGGACCCCGCCACGCCGAGCCGCATCCTCCTGGTCAACGGCGCCGCGCGCAACGACGGCAGCTGCCCCGGCGAGATCTCGAAGACCTGGCGCCTGACCCAGCTCGCGCGCGACGTCCTGGCCAGCCAGGGCGTCG
>NZ_JAGXJZ010000202.1:0-509 GCF_019091095.1 Achromobacter sp. GbtcB20
CCAGAGGGCGTAACGCGCCAGGCCAGGGGTGGCGCCGGAATTGAGATTGGTCGTGGACGAGTGCGCGAAGAAGTTGATGGCGCAGCAGGCGAGCACGAAGGCGGTCACGCGCCAGGTACCCGGGCCGGCCAGGGAGACCGGCTTGCGCAGGTAGGCAACCAGTGCGGCCAGCAGGACCAGCAGGCCGAGCGGCCAGTTGGGCAACAGGCCCAGGTCCGGATCGACGATCCAGACATAGAACGTCCAGATATTGCCGCCCAGCGCAGCGCCGCCGGCCAGCAACTGCGGGGTGACCACGCCGTAGCGGGCGAAATAATAGACCGGGTGCGCCAGCACCGCGACCACGACAGCCACCGCCATCGCGACCTCGAACAGGCTGTAGCGCCGCTCGCGCTGCAGCACGACCCGGTAGAACAAGGGAATGCAGGCCACCAGCGCGAAGCTCGGATTCTGGGTCGATGCCAGGGCGATGAACAGGGCGGCCGCGAGGTAGCGCTCGACCATGACCA
>NZ_JAGXJZ010000203.1:0-507 GCF_019091095.1 Achromobacter sp. GbtcB20
GCCCCCTGGTCGGCGCCGCCCTGTCCATGCCCACCTTCGCCGGCGGCCGCCGCCGAATCCGCCACCTTGTACAGTTCCTGGCAACGCGCTTCGCCATGCTCCCTGAGCAGCACGCGTTGCGCCGCACCGGCGGCAACGGGATCGTAGGCCTGTACGCGGCAATTCGCCGCAAACAGTTTCCGTATCAGCGCAAGACTGGGCGCCCCGCGCACATCGTCCGTGTTCGGCTTGAACGACAAGCCCCACAGCGCAACGGTTTTTCCCGCCAGCCGATCGATGCCGTCGAAGAACTCGGCAATCTTCTTGAACAGGATGTTCTTTTGCGATGCGTTCACCGCTTCGATGGCGTTCAGGATGCGCAGGTGCTGGCCATGGTCGTCCGAGGTCTTCAGCAAGGCCCGGACATCCTTGGGAAAGCAGCAGCCGCCGTATCCCACGCCGGCATATAGAAAGTCCGGGCCGATGCGCGGATCTGAGCCGAAGCCGCGCCGTACCTGCTCGATATCG
>NZ_JAGXJZ010000204.1:0-507 GCF_019091095.1 Achromobacter sp. GbtcB20
GAACGCGCCTGGATGACGCGCATCTTCGACGAGCTCGGCCTGGTGGACGTGCACCGCCTGGTGGCGCCGGAAGCCGCCGCCTACACCTGGTGGAGCAACCGCGGCCAGGCCTGGGCCAACAACGTGGGTTGGCGCATCGACTACCACGTCGCAACGCCTGGCATCGCCGCCACGGCGCATGCGGTGTCGGTCTACAAGGACGAGCGCTTCTCGGATCACGCGCCGTTGATCATCGATTACAGGCTGTGATGCATGTGGGTGCTTTCGGCAAGATCATCCCGCACGAAGCAGTCACCGCAAACGATCACCGCGTGGGCACAGGGGCGCCCACCCTACGTATCAAGCGTATCGGTCTTCGATAATGTAGGGTGGGCGCCCTGTGCCCACCGATCACCCTACGCCGGCCAGTCCAGCGTGCGTTCGCTGTGGAAGCTGCGCTGCTCGCCCGTGAGCGGATCCTCGAAACTGATCGAGCGCGCCAGCAACTGCAGCGGTGCGCTGAAATCG
>NZ_JAGXJZ010000205.1:0-506 GCF_019091095.1 Achromobacter sp. GbtcB20
TCTCAAAACGTCAGAATCGCGCGCTTTCGCATGATGGAGCGCGGCACGTGGCTCTCAGAACTGGACCCGATCACTTCCAGCACCGATGACACGCTCGAGCTTCAGGCGGGCTCGGCCAAGCTGTTGAGAATGCCGCACTCGCGCGAGGTTCGGGCGCTATCGCAGGAGCGTCGCAGATCCATTAACTCGCGCTCCAAGGCGCGCAATTCCTTCATCTTGGTCCGCACTTGCGCGATATGAGCGTCGACCAGCGCGTTCACCTCGCCGCAGCCCAACTCTGGCCGATCCCGTAAGTTCAGCAGTTGACGGATCTCATCCAGCGTCATGTCCTTCGCCCGGCAGCGGCGGATGAACAGCAAGCGCTGCAAATGGACTTCGTCATAGAGCCTGAAGTTGCCCTCGCTACGTGCAGGCTCGGGCAGCAAGCCTTCTGACTCGTAAAAGCGCACGGTCTGCACCAAGCAATCTGCCTTCTTGCCCAGTTCACCGATCCGCATCATGGTTGC
>NZ_JAGXJZ010000206.1:0-504 GCF_019091095.1 Achromobacter sp. GbtcB20
TAAGACCATGAACCTACTGAGCAATTGCCAGCATTGCGGTTCGCCCCTGAACGAGGGAGGTCTTTGCGTGCCCGTTCGTTACGCTCGTTCTTCCCGCGCGCCGTCCGAGCGCGCGATCATGGCCGCGCGCGCGGTGCAGCGCTTCGCGCGAAATCTCGCCTGGCTCTTCGGGGCTCGGCGAGGATAAACCCGGTCGGCGCCACGCCACCCGTCCTCCCGAGCCTCTCCCTCGCATCGACCTTCGCCCGCGTCATCGGGTGAGTTTCCCTTATCCGGCCGCCATGGATGCGGCCACACACACTGGAGTTAGAACATGAGACCGAACATCATCGTATCGTCGCTGGACATGGAGCGCCTGGAGGCGCTGATCGATTCGCTGCCGGCGGCCCAGGCCGACAATTGCGCGACCCTGCTGGAGGAACTGTCGCGCGCCGACATGGTGGAGCCGCAGGAGATTCCGCCCGACGTCGTCACCATGAATTCGCGCGTGCGCTTCGTGCTCGA
>NZ_JAGXJZ010000207.1:0-503 GCF_019091095.1 Achromobacter sp. GbtcB20
GTGGTGCCGTTAGTGCGCGCGGCGTGAAGTGTTTTCGGGTGGTGGAAGCGTCGACACCGGACGTGCCTCTGCCCACTCTTCAAGTTCGCGCACCAGCCAGCCTACGCGCCGGCCGGACAGCTGGCGTGGTTGCGGAAACTCGCCAGCGCGCACTAGGCGCTGGACGGTGGTCGGCGCCAGGGCGACTGCTTCGGCGGCGGCGTCGAGTTCAAGATAAAAAGGCTTCACGGTGGTTCTCGGTTCTGGTTCTACGATAGGTCAGGCGAAATGCCGGAAGCGGCATGTGCTCGTATGGGGTGAGCCCCAAGGCTGCTGGCAGCCCACGCAACGGACCTGGGCCTGGGTTATGTATGTCATGCTGTATCCCTTGGTTTGGGTTTGTGTTTCCCTGATCGTTTCCTCAGTAGTCTGTCGCGGACAATTCGGTCGAGAGCATCGCCGAGCGTCATGTCGTCTTTGAACTTGATGAACTTAGCCAGCGCTTGCTGCACCTCTTGCGAAAC
>NZ_JAGXJZ010000208.1:0-502 GCF_019091095.1 Achromobacter sp. GbtcB20
GCGCACGATCGTGGCCGGTTCGATGCCGGCCGCCAGCGCGCAGGCGATCGCGGCGAGCGCGTTGCGCACGTTGTGCTCGCCCGCGGCGGCCAGTTTCACCGCGAATTCGCCGGAAGGGGCCGTCACTTTCAAATTGTTACCAAAGCCGGTGGCGGTATAGCTTGCGCGCACGTCGCAGGCGTCGCCCAGGCCGAACGTCAGGCTGCGGCAATGCCCGGCCAGGCCGCGCCACAGCGGCGTGTAGACGTCGTCGCCCGGATACACGGCGACACCGTCGGCCGGCAATGCCGCGAAGACGGAGCCGTTCTCCTGCGCCACCGCTTCCACGGTGTGCATGAATTCCTGGTGCTCGCGCTGGGCGTTGTTGACCAAGCCGACCGTCGGCTGGGCGATGGCGGCCAGGCGGCCGATTTCTCCCGGATGGTTCATGCCCAGCTCCACCACCGCGGCGCGGTGCGCCGCTTCCAGGCGCATCAGGGTGAGCGGCACGCCGATCTCGTTG
>NZ_JAGXJZ010000209.1:0-502 GCF_019091095.1 Achromobacter sp. GbtcB20
CCGCCGGCTTCAAGGTCGCCTTCCAGGCCTTCGCCGAGTCCGGCTGGCAGGGCGTGCAGCACCCGAGCGAATTCGGCGGCCAGGGCCTGCCGAAGATCGTCGCCACGCCATGCACCGAGATGCTCAACGCCGCCTCGATCTCGTTCGCGCTGGTGGCCCTGCTGACCGACGGCGCCATCGAGGCGCTGCTGACCGCTGGCTCCGACGAGCAGAAGGCGCGCTTCCTCGAGCCCCTGATCTCGGGCAAGTGGACCGGCACCATGAACCTGACCGAGCCGCAGGCCGGTTCGGATCTCGCCGCCGTGCGCACCCGCGCCGTGCCCCAGGGCGACGGCACCTATAAAATCTTCGGCACCAAGATCTTCATCACCTACGGCGAGCACGACATGGCCGAGAACATCATCCACCTGGTGCTGGCGCGCACGCCGGACGCGCCGCCGGGCGTGAAGGGGATCTCGCTGTTCATCGTGCCGAAGTTCATGATCAACGAGGACGGTTCGCT
>NZ_JAGXJZ010000021.1:0-99599 GCF_019091095.1 Achromobacter sp. GbtcB20
GACTGGTGCTCGGTGGTGCTGCGCTGCTCGTAGGCCTGAGTGATGCCATGCGCCTTGAGCACGGCCTCGGCGATCTGTGGAACGGTCAGCGCCTGGAAGATCCGCCAGTCAGAACTGAGCGCGAGGCGTGCCAGACGCGGTTCGACGACAGCCGAATAGCGCGTGCGCCGAAAGCCGGTTTCGCCCTGGACGAATGAAGACACCGCGCCGTGCACGTACCGGACAGGCATGTCGCCGTGCCAGATGGTAAGCAGCGCAGCGCGGTCCAGCACCGCGCCGAAATCGATGGCGGGATTGGCGCTGGCCAGTTCCGCTTGCAGCACGAAAGGCTCGGACAAGCCTTCCTGGAGCGAGAACTCGACGACCTCGAAGGGCTCTTCGCCAATGGCGAACGTGAAGCGAAGATCGGATTGGGTAGGCATGGCGAGCTTCCGGTTGGGACAGACCGCTCGGGTCGTCCTTGGTGCCAAAGGGCACCACCGGTTGTAAAAGCCGCCGATATTTCGTGTAAATCAGAAGAGTCTTATTAATTAAGAAAATCGATGTGCGCAAGCATGTTGCGGGTGAAGACCTGACTACTTCCCGATGCAAAAACTGGAAAAAATCTCCCCCAGCAAATCATCGCTGGTGAACTTGCCAGTGATACTCGACAAGCTGTCGTGCGCCAGCCGCAGTTCCTCGGCAAACAGGTCCAGCACCCGGTCATCCTGACTGGCATGCGCGGCGGCCAGTTCCAGATGTTCGGCAGCCTCCTGCAATGCATGCAGATGCCGTTCGCGCGCGAGCCACGGCGACTCGGCGCCAGGGTTCCATCCCGCGATTTGAAGCAGTTCGGCGCGAAGCGCGTCCAGCCCCGCGCCGCGTTTGGCCGAGATGCCCAGTTCGCCGGGACCGGGGACGAAAGGCTCGGGCAGCAGGTCGACCTTGTTGAATACCTTCAGCACCGGCGTGCGGGCGGGCAGGCGCGCGGTGATCTGCGCGTCGAGTTCGTCGCCCGGCTGGGTGGCATCCTGCAAATGGAGGATGACGTCGGCGCGTTCGATTTCCTGCCAGGTGCGCGCGATGCCGATGCTTTCGACGGTGTCTTCGGTTTCGCGCAGGCCGGCCGTGTCGACAATATGCAGCGGCACGCCATCAATATGGATTTCCTGCACCACTTTGTCGCGCGTGGTGCCGGCAATGGGGGTGACGATGGCGATGTCGTCGCCCGCCAGCGCATTGAGCAGGCTGGACTTGCCCACGTTGGGCTGGCCGGCCAACACCACATGCAGGCCTTCTCGCAGGATGACGCCCTGGCGTGCTTGCGCGATCAGCGCGGACAGGTCGCCGGCCAACGCGTCCAGGGTGGGACGCGCCTGATACTTTTCCAGGAAGTCGATCTCTTCTTCGGGAAAATCCAGCGTCGCTTCGACCAGCATGCGCAGGTGAATGATGCGGTCGGACAGGTCGTTGACGCGCGCCGAGAATTCGCCCGATAGCGACGCCATGGCGCCGCGCGCGGCCGCGACCGACGAGGCTTCGATCAGGTCCGCCACCGCTTCGGCCTGCGCCAGATCCATGCGGTCGTTCAGGAAGGCGCGGCGCGTGAATTCGCCGGGTTCGGCCAGTCGCACGCCCAGGTCGCGGCCGGCGGCAAGGCAGCTGTCCAGCACGCGGCGCAGCACGGCCGGGCCGCCGTGGCCCTGCAGTTCCAGCACGTCTTCTCCGGTGTAGGAATGCGGCGCGCGAAAGTAGATGGCGATGCCTTCGTCCAGCAGTTCGCCTTCGACAGTCTTGAAGGGAAGATAGTGCGCATGGCGCGGCGTGAGATCGCGCTGAAACAGGCGCCGCACCAATTCGGACAGGTCCGCACCAGAAATGCGCACGACGCCGATGCCGCCTCTTCCGGGAGCGGTGGCAATGGCGGCAATGGGGGCGTAAGCGGACATATCGGGGCAGATGACAAGGCGAAACAATAGGGGAATATAACTGTTGCGCGGCGCGTTGTTTGCTGGTTACTGTGGCCCCGAGGTTCAAAACCCGAAACAACTCTGGGAGATCACGATGGCATCTCGGTTTTCGCGTGTCTTGGCCTGCGGCGCTGCCGCGGTGGTGATGGCCTGTGGCACATTCAGTGCGGCCATGGCCCGCGACCTGGTGATAGGACTGAAGACCGAGCCGTCTTCGATGGATCCGCAATACCACGCGTTGACGCCGAACACGCAGATCTCCCAAACCATTTTCGATACGCTTGTTGCCACCGACGCGCAGCTCAAGCCTCAGCCGTCGCTGGCGGAATCCTGGACGGTCGATGGCAAGGTCTGGACCTTCAAGCTGCGCCCGAACGTGAAGTTCTCCGATGGCACGCCGTTCACCGCCGAGGACGTCGTGTTCACGTACGACCGCGTGCCGAAGGTGCCCAATAGCCCCTCGCCGTTCACGCTGTATCTGGGATCTGTCGCCAAGACCGAAGCGGTCGATCCGATGACGATCCGCATCACCACCAAGGACGTCGCGCCCAATCTGCTGGTCAACCTGGCGCAGCTGCCCATCATGTCGAAGAAGGCCGCGTCTGGCCCCGCCGCGGAAGGCAAGACGACGACTGAATTGAACAGCGGCGACGGCCTCATCGGGACGGGGCCCTACAAGTTCGTGTCCTGGAAGCGCGGCGCGGAGTTCGTGCTGGCCCGCAACGACAACTATTGGGGCAAGAAACCCGAATGGGATCGCGTGGTCTATCGTCCGATCAGTAACGCCGCCGCGCGCGTGGCCGCGCTGTTGGCGGGCGACGTGGACATGATCGAAGATCCTCCCACCGACGACCTGCCCAAGCTCAAGTCCGACAAGAAACTCTTTGTCGAGGAAACGCCGTCGGTGCGCGTGGTGTACGTGGCGCTGGACCAGTACGCGGAGCCCTCGCCCGGCGTGCAGGGCACCGACAAGAATCCGATGAAGGACAAGCGCGTGCGCGAGGCCTTGTCGCTGGCGATCAATCGCGATGCGCTGGTCGAACGCGTGATGGGTGGCGTCGCCCTGCCCGCGGGCAACCTGCTGCCGTATCCGATGTTCGGCGCCAGCAAGGAACATTCGAAGGCCCCCAAGGCCGATGTCGAAAAGGCCAAGGCGCTGCTCAAGGAAGCGGGTTATCCCAACGGGTTTTCGATCACGCTGGGTTCGCCGTCCGGCCGCTATGTCAACGATTCGAAGGTGGCGCAGGCCATTGCATCGATGTGGACGCGCATCGGCGTGAAGACCAGCGTGGATGCGATGGCGCCCCCGGTGTTCTTCAAGAACCGCGACAGCTACTCGTTCTCGGCTTACCTGGCGGGCTGGTCGGTGACCAGCGGTGAAATGTCGAACGCGCTGACGTCGCTGCTGATGACGCGCAACCCGGAAGCGGGCCAGGGCACGACGAACCGCAGCCGCTACTCCAACCCCAAGATGGATGAACTGGTGAAGCAGGCCTCGTCCACGATGGATGACGCCAAGCGCGCGGAGCTGCTGTCCACGGCAAGCAACATCGCCATGGATGATTTCGCGATGCTGCCCGTGCATTTCGAGCTGTCGGTCTGGGCGATGAAGAACGACATCCGCTATCAAGGCCGTCCGGACCAGGTCACCTTGGCGCAGAACGCTACGCTGAAGAAGTAAGCGCGCCGGGCGATATCTCGTGCTTGCAACCATTGTCAGAAGGCTGCTGCAGACCATCGTCGTCATGCTTGTCATGTCGGCGTTGGTCTTTGCCGGCATTTACATGGTCGGCGATCCGGTCTCGATGCTGGCCAGTCCGGAAGCGACCGAGGCGCAGCGCGCCGCGATCAGTGCATCGCTGGGGTTGGACCAGCCCTTGTGGCGGCAGTACCTGATCTTCATGAGCCAGGCCGTGCGCGGCGATTTCGGGAACAGCTTCCTGACCGGCGAACCGGCCATGCACCTGATCCTGGAGCGCATGCCGGCGACGGTCGAGCTGGCCTGTGTGGCGATGCTGCTGTCGGTGCTGATCGGCGTGCCGCTCGGCATCCTGGCGGGTTTGAAACCCGCGGCGGTGGGCTCGCGCGCGATCATGACGGGCTCTGTGCTGGGATTTTCGCTGCCCAATTTCTGGGTGGGCCTGATGCTCATCATGGTGTTTGCGGTGATGCTGGGCTGGGTGCCGGCCGGCGGCCGCGGCGACACCGTCAGCATCGGCTCGCTGCAACTGAGCGTCCTGACGCTCGACGGCTGGCTGAGCCTGGCCCTGCCCGCCGCGACCATCGCGTTCGCCAAGTGCGCGATGATCATCCGCGTGACGCGGGCCGCCACGCGCGAGGCGCTGCCCATGGACTACATCAAGTTCGCGCGCGCCAAGGGCCTGTCTGAAAAGCGTGTGCTGGGCGTGCATCTGCTCAAGAACATCCTGATTCCCGTAGTGACGGTGGCCGGCCTGGAGTTCGGTCAGGTGATGGCATTTGCCGTCGTGACGGAGACCGTGTTTTCGTGGCCGGGCATGGGCAAGCTGCTGATCGATTCCATCATCAACCTGGATCGGCCGGTGGTGGTGGCGTATCTGCTGCTGATCGTTTTCTTCCTGGTCATGTTGAATCTGGTGGTGGACATCATCTACACGGTGCTGGACCCCCGCGTACGCCTGGATAGCCGCCGATGATGAATACGCCCGCCACCGCTGCCTCGCCCCCGGCGCCGACGAAAGAGCAGTCGCCCTGGCGCCGTTTCGTGTCGGACTTCTTTGCCAGCAAGCTGGCTACGCTGGGTCTGGTGATGCTGGTCGTGATCGTGGGGGCGGCGCTGCTGGCGCCGTGGATCGCGCCGCAGAATCCCTATGATCTGGCCAGCTTGGACATCATGGATTCGAAGCTCAAGCCGGGCAGCGAAAGCGGGGATGGTTCGATGCGGCATTGGCTGGGCACCGACGGCCAGGCGCGCGACCTTTTTTCCGCCATTCTTTACGGCATGCGCACGAGCCTGATGGTGGCCACGGTGTCGGTGCTGGCCGCCTTTGGCATCGGCGCCACCGTGGGGCTGATTGCCGCGTACTTTGGCGGACGCATCGACGCCTTGCTGATGCGGGTTGTGGATATCCAGTTGTCGTTCCCGGCGATCCTGGTGGCGCTGATGCTGCTGGCCATTCTGGGCAAGGGTGTGGATAAGGTGATCATCGCGCTTATCGTCGTGCAATGGGCGTATTTTGCGCGGGCCGCGCGTGGCGCGGCGCTGGTCGAGCGCGGCAAGGAATACGTGGAGGCGGCGCGGTGCATGTCGCTGTCGTGGTCGCGCGTGTTGTTCCGGCACGTGCTGCCGAACTGCATGCCGCCGCTCATCGTGATCGCCACGATCGACCTGGCGCACGCGATTGCGCTGGAGGCAACGCTGTCGTTCCTGGGCGTGGGCGTGCCGGTCACCGAGCCGTCGCTGGGCATGCTGATCTACAACGGCTTCGAGTACCTGCTTTCCGGCCAGTATTGGATTTCGTTCTTTCCCGGCATTGCGCTGGCGCTGGCCATCATCGCCATCAACCTGGTGGGCGACCACCTGCGCGATGTGCTCAACCCGCGGCACGCGAATTGAGGACAGGGGCGATGCAGACGAACGCCGCGCAGCGATCCGTGCCGGGCCCGGCACCAGTGCTTGATGTGCATGGCCTGAAGACGCATTTCTTCACGCGCAATGGCGTGGTCAAGGCCGTGGACGGCGTGGACCTGACGCTGGCCGAAGGAGAGATCCTGGGGCTGGTGGGCGAGTCCGGATCGGGCAAGAGCATCACGGGCTTTTCGTTGATGGGGCTGCTGGATGAGCCCGGGCGCATCGTCGACGGCGATCTCAGGCTGAACGGCGAGGACCTGCGCGCGGCCACGCCTGCGCGATGGCGTCAGTTGCGGGGACAGGAGATCGCGATGATCTTCCAGGATCCGATGATGACGCTCAATCCGGTGCTGCGGGTGGACACGCAGATGATCGAGGCGGTGCAGGCGCATGCCAAGGTCTCGCGCGAAGCGGCGCGAAAGCGCGCGCTGCAGACGCTGGCGATGGTGGGCATTCCCTCTCCGGAAGAGCGCCTGCGCACGTATCCGCATCAGCTGTCCGGCGGCATGCGCCAGCGGGTGGCGATCGCCATTGCGCTTCTGAATTCGCCGCGCCTCATCATTGCGGACGAGCCCACGACCGCGCTGGACGTCACGATACAAGGGCAGATCCTGTTCGAAGTGCAGAAGCTCTGCCGCGAAACGGGCACGGGCCTCATCTGGATCACGCATGACCTGGCCGTGGTGGCGGGCCTGGCCGACCGTGTGTCGGTGATGTATGCGGGCCGTGTCGTGGAAACGGGCAGCACCGAGGCGGTCATCAGCCATCCGATGCATCCGTATACGCACGGGTTGATCGCGTCGATTCCGACGCCGGCGTCGCGGGGCAAGCCGCTGGTGCCGATTCCCGGCATGACGCCGTCGCTCTTGAACCTGCCGCAGGGCTGTGCATTCCGGGGGCGCTGTCCGCGCGCTACGGACGCGTGTCTGACCGAACCGCCGCCTGTCGAAGTCCGCCCGGCGCAATGGGTGCGCTGCTGGCATGCCGGAGCGCCGGACACGTTATGACCGAAGCTGCAATCAACCCCACGCCGATCCTCGCGCTGAACGAAGTCGAACTGCGCTTCGTGCAACCGGTGGATCTGGCCGGCCGCATTGCCAACCTGCTGGGTGCGGGCCTGAAGACGCAGGTGGTGCATGCCGTGGCGGGCGTCGACCTGGCGGTCAAACCCGGCGAAGTGATCGGCATCGTTGGCGAATCGGGCTGTGGAAAATCCACATTGGGCCGCATCGTGTCGGGCATCCTGCCGCCCACTGCGGGCCAGGTGCACTATCAGGGCAGGCCCGTGCATGCCATGAAGGGCGCGGAGCGGCGCGCGTACGAGCTGGGCGTGCAGATGATCTTTCAGGATCCGTACGCGTCCCTGAATCCGCGCATGCGGGTGCGCGACATCATCGGCGAAGCGCCTGCGGCGCACGGCCTGATTGCCTCGCGCGACAAGCTGGAGTACGTGGCCGGGCTAATGCGTCAGGTGGGCTTGGATCCGAGCTTTGCACAGCGTTATCCCCATCAGTTCTCGGGCGGCCAGCGCCAGCGCATCGGCATTGCACGGGCGCTGGCGCTCAAGCCTTCGGTGATCGTCTGCGACGAGGCCGTGGCTGCGCTGGATGTGTCGATCCAGGCGCAGGTGCTGAACCTGTTCGAACAACTGCGCGCGGACCTGGACCTGACGTATCTGTTCATCAGCCACAATCTCAGCGTCGTGAGCCACATTTCGGACCGCGTGGCGATCATGTATCTGGGACGCATCGTCGAACTGGCCGATACCGATACGGTTTTCGCGCGCGCCAACCATCCTTACACGCAGGCGCTGCTCAAGGAGCTGCCCACGCTGACGCCCGGGCGCCGCGCCTATCAGCCCATTCGCGGCGAGCTGCCCTCACCGCTGGATCCGCCCTCCGGTTGCGCGTTTCACCCCCGATGTCCCCACGCGATGCCGCGCTGCAAAACGGAACGCCCGCTCCTGCGGGAAGTCGCGCCGGGCCAGTTCAGCGCCTGCCATTTGAACGATGGCGCCTGACCTGCGCCGAAAAAGGGCTGGACGCGGGGCGCGGGGCGGCGCGAGAATTCCCGCACCAGCAAGCCTTTTACGCCTGCGCCATCCATCCACCCAGACAGCTTATCCACAGCCATGAAAACCATTGCCGAAATCGAACGCGTACACGGGGACCTGACTGCGCTGAGGCGCGATATCCATGCCCATCCCGAACTGGCGTTTCAGGAAACGCGCACTTCCAACCTGGTGGCCGAGCGCCTGCGCGGCTGGGGACTGGAAGTCCACACGGGGCTGGGGAAAACCGGGGTGGTGGGCATTCTGCGCGCCGGCAGCGGCGGCAAGACCATCGGCCTGCGCGCCGACATGGATGCGCTGCCGATGCCGGAGCACAACCGGTTTGCCCACAAGTCCACGATCAGCGGGCGCATGCATGGCTGCGGCCACGATGGGCACACGACGATGCTGCTGGGCGCTGCGCAGTATCTGTCGACGCATCGCAATTTTGACGGCACCGTGGTGTTCATCTTCCAGCCGGCCGAGGAAGGCGGCAACGCCGGCGCGCGCGCCATGATGCAGGACGGGCTGTTCGACAAGTTCCCCTGCGATGCGGTCTTTGGCATTCACAACATGCCCGGCATGCCGGTGAATCAGTTCGGGTTCCGCTCCGGTCCCACGATGGCTTCGAGCAACCGCTGGGACATCGTCATCAAGGGTGTCGGTGGCCACGCCGCGCAGCCGCATTCGTCGGTCGACCCCATCATCGTGGCCGCCGACATGGTGCATGCGCTGCAGACGGTCATTTCGCGCAGCAAGAATCCGCTGGAGCAGGCGGTGCTGTCGATCACGCAGATCCACGCAGGCGATGCCTACAACGTGATTCCCGGCGAAGCCGTGCTGCGCGGCACGGTGCGCACGTATTCGGTGGACACGCTGGACAAGATCGAAGCCGACATGCGGCGCATCGCGACCACCTTGCCGCAGGTGTATGGCGGCACGGGCGAGCTGGATTTCGTGCGTGCGTATCCGCCGCTGGTGAACTGGGAAAAGGAAACTGCCTTTGCGGCGAAGGTCGCCGAAGACGCCTTTGGCGCGGAGAACGTGCTGCGCGACATGCCGCCGTTCATGGGGGCGGAAGACTTTTCGTTCTTCCTGGAATCCGTGCCGGGCTCGTATTTGTTCCTGGGCAATGGCGACGGCGACCACCGCATGGAAACCTATCACGGCATGGGTCCGTGCCAGCTGCACAATCCGAATTACGACTTCAACGACGCGTTGCTGCCGGTGGGCGCGACGTATTGGGTGAAGCTGGTCGAGGCGTTCTTGCCGGCCCGGTAACGACCGATCCGCTATTTGTTTATGTGCGGTTGGCCATGAAGCCGCGGGGCGCCCCCGCGGCTTTTTGCTATATGACGTAGAGCTTTGATCAAACGCCGATAACTTCGTTTGAGATGGATGGCGGCGTTTTCATAATCGGTCGTTCCTGCCATGCCGATAAGGCGAACCGGAGCGACCGATGTCCCAGAGCAATGCCTTGCGGCGCGAAGCGCACGCCGCCTCCCAACCTGACACGCAAACGTTTGACGTGCGCCCTCTGCCCGGTCCGCTGGGCGCGGAGGTCATCGGCCTGGACCTGTCGCGTGAACTGGCGCCTGCCGATTTTGCCCGCGTGCACAAGGCCCACCTGGACCATCACCTGCTGGTGTTTCGCGACCAGCGCGTCACGCCGCAGCAGCACATCGATTTCAGCCGCCGCTTCGGCCGCCTGATGATCCACGTGCTGCACCAATTCCATTTGCCCGGTCATCCGGAGATCCTGACGGTCTCGAACATTGTTGAGGACGGCAAGCCCATCGGTCTGGGCGACGCGGGCAAATACTGGCATTCGGATATCTCGTACAAGGAACTGCCCAGCCTGGGTTCGCTGCTGCACGCGCAGGAACTGCCTGCCGAGGGCGGAGACACCTTGTTCGCGAACATGCATCTGGCCTACGACACGCTGCCGCAGGCGCTCAAGAACGCCATCGACGGCAGGCGCGGCGTGCATTCCTATCTGGCGCAATACGGCCAACTGCAGAAGGAAGGCAACTGGCGCCCAAATCTGAGTGCCGCGCAGATTGCGCAGGTGCAGGAGGTGGTGCATCCGGTGGTCCGCACGCACCCCGAGAACGGCCGGCGCGCGCTGTTTGTGAGCGAAGGCTTCACGACCCGGATCGAGGGCCTGCCGGACGACGAAAGCCGCGCGCTGCTGAACGAGTTGTTTATCCACAGCGTGCGTCCAGAGCATATCTACCGCCATCAGTGGCAGCCGCATGACCTGGTGTTCTGGGACAACCGGTCGCTGATCCACCTGGCCGGCGGCACGCCCGATCACCTGCGCCGCAAGCTCTACCGCACGACGATCGAGGGCGATGCGCCCTTCTGACGCCGCGCTCGTGACCTCACACCACTTATCCACAAGGAACGCCATGCGTTTGACCTCCACGCTACGGGATCGACTGGTCCAGACCGCCACGGGCGCCGGCCTGGCGCTGATGCTCGCCGTGCTGGCGCTGGCTTCGCCCACGCCCGCCCAGGCCGAAGGACGCATCCGGATTGCCGAGCAATACGGCATCGTCTATCTGCTGCTGAACGTCGCACGGGACCAGCAGCTGATCGAAAAGCACGGCAAGGCCGAAGGTGTGGATATCTCGGTCGAATGGGCCAAGCTGTCCGGCGGCGCGGCCGTGAACGATGCGCTGCTGTCCGGGGCTGTGGATATCGCGGGGGCGGGTGTGGGACCGTTGCTGACGATCTGGGATCGCACGCACGGCAAGCAGAACGTGAAGGGCGTGGCGTCGCTGGGCAACTTCCCATACTACCTGGTGACCAACAATCCGAACGTGAAGACGATTGCCGACTTCACGGACAAGGATCGCATCGCCGTGCCCGCGGTGGGGGTATCGGTGCAATCGCGTGTGCTGCAACTGGCATCGGCCAAGCTGTGGGGCGATGCGCATTACAACAAGCTGGACAAGATCTCGGTGGCACTGCCGCACCCGGACGCGGCGGCGGCCATCATCGCCGGCGGCACGGAAATCACGGGCCATTTCGGCAACCCGCCCTTCCAGGAGCAGGAACTGGCCGAGAACCCGAAGGCACGCATCGTGCTCAATTCGTACGACGTGCTGGGCGGGCCCAGTTCGTCTACCGTGCTGTTCGCCACCGAGAAATTCCGCCGCGAGAATCCCAAGACCTACAAGGCCTTCCAGGAAGCCTTGAAGGAGGCGGCCAGCTTTGCGGCGGCCAATCCGGAACAGGCGGCCGACATCTATCTGCGGGTCACGGGCGCCAAGCAGGATCGCGACTTCCTCATCAAGGTCATCAAGAATCCCGATGTGCAGTTCAAGCTGGCGCCGCAGAATACGTACGCGCTGGCGCAGTTCATGCACAAGGTCGGCGCGATCAAACATGCGCCGGCAAGCTGGCGCGACTACTTCTTCGACGATCCCGTCACGGCGCAGGGAAGCTGACATGGCCGTGAGCCGCGCCACCCCTGTGGATAACGTTGATCGGCCCTCGCCTTTGCTGGCTGTGGATAAGGTGTCGATCGAATATAAGACGCGCGAACGGCGCGTGCGGGCGACGCATCAGGTCAGTTTCGACGTGCATGGCGCCGAGCGATTCATCCTTTTGGGGCCGTCCGGCTGCGGGAAATCGACGCTGCTCAAGGCGATCGCCGGATTCATCGAACCGACCGAGGGACGGATCGCGATCGACGGCAAGACGATTCAGGGGCCGGGCCCGGACCGCATCGTGGTGTTCCAGGAATTCGACCAGCTGCCGCCGTGGAAGACGTTGCGCCAGAACGTGGCGTTTCCGCTGGTGGCGTCGCGCAAGCTCAATCGGCGCGAGGCCGACGAACGGGCGATGCACTACCTGGACAAGGTCGGGCTGGCGGCGTTTGCCGATGCGTATCCCCACACGCTTTCCGGCGGCATGAAGCAGCGCGTGGCCATTGCGCGAGCGCTGGCCATGCAGCCGCGCGTGCTGCTGATGGATGAGCCGTTTGCCGCGCTGGATGCGCTGACGCGGCGGCGCATGCAGGAGGAACTGATGGCGCTGTGGGACGACGTGCGGTTCACGCTGCTGTTTGTCACCCATTCCATCGAAGAGGCGCTGGTGCTGGGCAGCCGCATTCTGCTGCTCTCCCCGCATCCGGGCCGTGTGCGCGCCGAACTGAATGCGCACAGCTTTGACCTGCACAGCCAGGGATCGGCCGCCTTTCAATCGGCGTCGCGCCGCATTCACGACCTGTTGTTCGATACCCCGCCGCTGGCTCAGGCCGCGCGCGCGGCGGCATGAAGGAGCGCGCATGAGCATCGGCCATGCCGGATCGGCGTTCACCCGCCCCGAGGTGGAATACGACCTGCCGCCCCTGCCCCCGCAAGCCGCCGAGACGCCGCTGCCGTGGCACGAACGGCTGTGGCAGCATGCCGCCCTGCGCAAGGGCGTGATCCTTGCCCTGTTGGCGGTGGTGTGGGAACTGGCGGCGCGCTATACCGACAACGACCTGCTGTTGCCCGGCGCCTGGCAGACCGCCCAGGCCTTTGTCGAGGGCGTGACCAGCGGTGAGCTGCTGGCGCGCGCCGGTCAGTCGATGCGCGTTCTGGTGCAGGGCTACCTGGCGGGTGTCGTGCTGGCCTTTGTGCTGACGACGCTGGCGGTGTCCACGCGGTTCGGCCGCGATCTGCTGTCCACACTGACCGCGATGTTCAATCCCCTGCCGGCGATCGCCCTGTTGCCGCTGGCGTTGCTGTGGTTCGGGTTGGGCGAAGGCAGCCTGGTGTTCGTGCTGATTCACTCGGTGCTATGGGCGTTGGCGCTGAACATGTATGCGGGCTTTCTGGGAGTGTCTGACACCCTGCGGATGGCGGGGCGCAATTACGGGCTGACCGGGTTGCGCTATGTGCTGCAGATTCTGGTGCCGGCCGCGCTGCCCGCCATTCTGGCCGGGTTGAAGATCGGCTGGGCGTTTGCGTGGCGCACGCTGATCGCCGCCGAACTGGTGTTTGGCGCATCCAGCGGCAAGGGTGGATTGGGCTGGTACATCTTTCAGAACCGCAACGAGTTATACACAGACCGGGTGTTCGCAGGTCTGGCCGCGGTGGTCATCATTGGGCTGCTTGTGGAAAACCTGGCGTTCGATACGCTGGAACGGCTGACGGTTCGGCGTTGGGGGATGCAGCGGTGATTGTTGCAGTGATCGAGCGATCAGAATGAAAAAGGGGGCGGCCATGATGCCGCCCCTTTTTTTCATGGTTGGCGCGTAACGTTTACAGCTTCAGCCCCAGCGCCTTGGCCACGCCTTCGGCATAGGCCGGGTCGGCCTTCTTGAAGTGATCCAGCTGGCGGCGCTGGATGACTTCGGGCACGCCCGCCATGTGGCGGCCGATGTTGCCAAAGAGCTGCTCCTGCTGCGCCGGCGTCATCAGGCGGAACAACGCGCCCGGCTGCGAGTAGTAGTCGTCGTCGACGCGATGGTTCCAGCGGGCCGCGGCCTGGCCGTCCAGCGCCAGCGGCGGTTCGGCGGCAGACGGGGTTTCCTTCCACTCGCCCGCGCTGTTGGGCTCGTAGTTGATGGTGGCCCCGGCGTTGCCGTCCACGCGGCCCGCGCCGTCGCGATGGAAGCTGTGGAACGGGCACTTGGGCGCGTTCACCGGGATCTGGTGATGGTTGATGCCCAGGCGATAGCGGTGCGTGTCGCCATACGAGAACAGGCGCCCCTGCAGCATCTTGTCCGGCGAGAAGCCGATGCCCGGCACCACGTTGGCCGGCGTGAACGCGGCCTGCTCGACCTCGGCAAAGTAGTTTTCGGGGTTGCGGTTCAGTTCCAGCACACCGACTTCGATCAGCGGATAGTCGCCATGCGGCCAGACCTTGGTCAGGTCGAAGGGGTTGATGTGATACGTCGCTGCTTCGGCCTCGGGCATGATCTGCACCTTCAGCGTCCACTTCGGGAAGTTGCCCTCTTCGATGTTCTGGAACAGGTCGCGCTGCGAGCTTTCGCGGTCATGGGCGACGACCTGCGCGGCTTCCTCGTCCGTCAGACAGGCGATGCCCTGCTGCGACTTGAAGTGGAACTTCACGTAGAAGCGCTCGTTGTTGGCGTTGATGAAGCTGAACGTGTGCGAGCCGAATCCGTGCTGTTGGCGCAGGTTGGCGGGGATGCCGCGATCGCTCATCAGCGTGGTGACCTGATGCAGCGATTCGGGGTTGAGCGACCAGAAGTCCCAGGCGGCCGTGGCGTTGCGCAGGTTGGTCTTGGGATCGCGCTTCTGGGTGTGGATAAAGTCGGGGAACTTCAGGGGGTCGCGGATGAAGAAGACCGGCGTGTTGTTGCCCACCAGGTCCCAGTTGCCTTCCTCGGTGTAGAACTTGATCGCAAATCCGCGCACGTCGCGTTCGGCGTCGGCGGCGCCGCGTTCGCCGGCGACCGTCGAAAAGCGCAGAAACAGCGGGGTCTGCTTGCCGACCTGGGAAAAGATCTTGGCGCGGGTGTAGCGGCTGATGTCGTGGGTGACGGTAAAGGTGCCGTAGGCGCCGGAGCCCTTGGCATGGACGACGCGCTCGGGGATGCGTTCGCGGTCGAAGTGGGCAAGTTTTTCAATGAGCCAGAAATCTTCCAGCAGGGCGGGACCGCGGGGGCCGGCGGTCAAGGTGTTGTTGTTGTCCGGCACTGGGGCGCCCGAGGCGGTGGTCAAAGGCTTCTTGTCGGTCATGGCACACTCCCTAAGTCATTCCTGGATGTCGCGGATCCGCCTTGCGGGCCGCGCGCGTTGCAGCAAAAACTCCGGCGCACAGGACGCCGGAGGGCAAATTCAGAGCCATCATAGGTGCCATGGTTGGCTGTGTGAAGTTGATTGATCCTGCTTTGCCGATAAGTAATACCTATGTATAGGCCTCGTGGGCATGGAAAGTGCTGAATGTGCCTTCCGCGTTTCGATCGCAACGGGCAAAAAAAACCGGCCTCGAAAGGCCGGTTTCTTGTTTCTGAAGGGCGATCAGCGATTGGCCGCCACTTCCGATTTCTTCTGGATGGCGCGGGTGATGGACCACTGCTGCGCGATCGACAGGATGTTGTTGACGCACCAGTACAGCACCAGGCCGGCCGGGAAGAAGAACATCATCCCGCCGAACACCAGCGGCATGATCATCATGACCTTGGCCTGGATGGGATCCGGCGGCGTCGGGTTCAGTTTGATCTGCAGGAACATGGTGGCCATCATGATGGCGGGCAGAATGAAGAACGGATCGCGAACGGACAGGTCGTGCACCCACAGGATCCACGGCGCGCCGCGCATTTCCACGCTGGCCAGCAGCACCCAGTACAGCGAGATGAACACCGGAATCTGAACCACCATCGGCAAGCAGCCGCCCAGCGGGTTGATCTTTTCGGTGCGGTACATCTCCATCATGGCCGCATTGAGCTTCTGCTTGTCGTCGCCGTACTTTTCCTTCAGGGCCTGCAGGCGCGGAGCCACCTGCTTCATGCGGGCCATCGAGCGGTAGCTGGCGGCGGCCAGGGGGTAGAACACGGCCTTGATCAGCACGGTCAGCGCGACGATCGTCCAGCCCCAGTTGCCCAGGATGGAATGCAGCCAGGTCATCAGCGTGAAGAGCGGCTTGGCGATGATGGTCAGCCAGCCGTAGTCGACCACCAGTTCCAGGCCCGGGGCCAACGCGGCCATGGCCTTCTGGTCCTGCGGACCGACCCACAGGTGCGAGTCGACACGCGCGGCAGCGCCCGGGGCGATCTCGCCGACGGCTTCGATGCTGCGACCGGCGTACAGGTTCGGCTGGACTTCGAGCAGTTCGTTCGTGCGCGGCTTGCCTTGCGGGGGCACCCAGGCCGTGGCGAAGTAGTGCTGGACCACGGCGATCCAGCCGTTGTCCGCCTGCTTGATGTAGCTGGCCTTCTTCTTTTGGATGTCGCTGAACGTGCTCTTCTGGAACTTGTCCTGTTCCGAGTAGACGGCAAAGCCCGTGAACGTGTGATAGAAGCTGGACGTATCGGCCGGATCGTTGCCGTCGCGCTCGATCTGCAGATACAGGGACGGGGCCACGGGGGCGGCGCCGACGTTGGCCAGGTCATGGCGCACGTCGATGTCGTAGCGGCCGCGATGCAGGGTGAACGTCTTGGTGACCTTCACGCCGCCGGATTCGCCTTCGAACGTGACGACCAGGTTGTCGCCGGTCAGTTCGCGTTCTTGCGAGACCAGGCGGAACGGCGTCTGGTGCGTGGGGAAGCTCTGGCCGCTGGGTGCGCCGACCACGCCGGTCTGCACCACGTAGTTCAGGCCCGCCGAGCGGTCCAGAAGCACCGTGGGCTTGTCGGGCTGGCCGGTGGCCGGATACTTCAGCAGCTCGGCGCGCACCAGCTGGGCGCCCATCGTGTCGAAGGTCAGGCGCAGCACGTCGGTGGTGATGACGACTTCTTCGGAACGCGTGGGGACGGGGGTAGCGGCGCCAGGCACCGTGGAGGCCGGTGCGGCGGCCGCGGTCGGCGCGCTGGGCACGGACGGCGTCGCATTGTTGGCGGCAGCCGGAGATTCGGTCGTGCTGGCCGCGGGCGGGGCCCCGAACAGCGACGGCTTGCCGTTATGGATTTGCCAGTTGTTCCAAAGGAGCAACAGCGAAAAGGAAAAAATCATCCAGAGGACGGTTCGTCGGATATCCATGGTGCCTACTGAAGTGAATACGGGCCAGCAAAGCCCGCCAGTTTAGCGTCAATCGTGCTCGATGCGGTGGCTGTGGGAGCAGCACCGGGCGTCGTTGGTTCCCTTGGCCGGCGGAACCGGATCCAGTCCGCCGGGTGACCAGGGATGGCACCGGCCTATGCGCCGGACCGCCATCCAGAAGCCGCGCCATGCACCGTGGCGCTCGATCGCTTCGATCGCGTACGCCGAGCAGGTCGGAGTAAAACGGCACTGCCTGCCAATCCAGGGACTCAGGAAAAACCTGTAGAACCGGATCGGGGCAATGAGTAGAGCCTTGATCATCGCGCGATGCGCTCAAAGTGAGCGTCCACTTCGGCTCTGGCGGCGCGTTTCAGTGCCGTGAGCGTGGCGGGAGCGACCTTGCTGTGCAGGCGCACGACGTAATCTTTCGCCGGCAGCGCCAGGCGCCGATGGCGGAACGCTTCGCGGATGACCCGCTTCAAAGCGTTGCGCGTGGTGGCGTGGGCGGCAAACCGCTTGGCGATGACGAGCCCCAGGCGAGCACAGGCGTCCTGGCCGGGAGGCAGATCATTGGGAGCCGCGCTCACAATGAAGAATGCCCCTCGGGCAAGACGCCGGCCTTTGAGGGCGGCGGCAAACTCGGAGGGGCGATGCAGCCGCGCCTCCCGAGGAAGCGTGGAGCGCGGCATGGACTGCGGGTCAGGCGGTTGCGCGGAACCGGGACAGGATTGCGAGAGGTCTTGCAATATGGTCGGTCCGTGCGAAAGTCAGATTCCGGAAAACCGGAAAACTGGACTTAGACGGCCAGACGCTTGCGGCCCTTGGCGCGACGGGCGCTCAGGATCGCGCGGCCAGCGCGGGTTTTCATGCGCACGCGAAAGCCATGGGTGCGCTTGCGGCGGGTAACGGAAGGTTGGTAGGTGCGTTTCATGGACGATCCACAAAAAGAACAAAGTCAGAAGGGACCTGCCCGGAGGGTTCCACGTCGCGCTAAGCAGAAGCGGGTATCTAGGAGCATTTTTGCAACGGGTTTCGCAACCGGTGCGAAAAACGACTCTAAGACGGGGCTCTGTACCGAGAATTTCATCTCGGGCGACCTATTCAGCAAAGCTAAAAACCGGACAAATTGCTCTTGTAGGAGCGTGTCCGGCCAGCTTTCTGCGAAACCTTCTGACAGACAGAATTCGGAAAAGCCCACCATTTCAGCAAGTTTTCCCTGTCTTGTCAAACAGTTAAGGGGGCGCCATGTAGACGCTTATGGCCCTCCCTGTGGATAACCCCAGCCCAGGCAAGGTAGAATCGAGGTTTGAATAAGAGCGACATGAAAGAATTCTGGCAGACCTGCGTCAGTCGTCTTGAGCAGGAACTCCCCCCCCAACAAATCAGCGCGTGGATACGACCGCTGGTCCCGCTTGCGTACGACGAAACGCAGGCGGTGCTGCGCGTTGCCGCGCCCAACCGCTTCAAGCTGGATTGGGTGCGCAAGAACTTTTCCCACCAGATCGAAGCGTTGGCCGCGGAGTGGTTCAAGCGTCCGGTGCAGGTTCTGTTCGAGCTGCCTTCGCACGGCGCCGCGCCGCGCATGCCGGTCGCGCCCGTGCGCGCCCAGCAGCCCGCCCAGCAGCCGCACCTGTCCGCTGCTCCTCCCTCCGGCGCTGCGCCGCCAGTGACCGTCACCGTGACGACCGCGCCGCCGGCGCCCGCCACGACCGCCGCTGCGCAGGCCGTGAACGCGGACGCCGCCAACATCGTGTACGAGCGGTCGCGCCTGAACACCGACCTCACGTTCGAGAACTTCGTGACCGGTAAGGCCAACCAGCTTGCGCGCGCCGCCGCGCTGCAGGTCGCTGAAAACCCGGGCACCTCGTACAACCCGCTGTTCCTGTATGGGGGCGTCGGCCTGGGCAAGACCCACCTGATCCACGCCATCGGCAACGCCATGGTTGCGGCGGGCACCGGGGTGCGCGTGCGTTACGTGCATGCGGACCAGTACGTGTCCGACGTGGTGAAGGCCTACCAGCGCAAGGCGTTCGACGATTTCAAGCGTTACTACCATTCGCTCGATCTGCTGCTGATCGACGACATCCAGTTCTTCTCCGGCAAGAACCGCACGCAGGAAGAATTCTTCTATGCGTTCGAGGCGATGGTTGCGCAGCGCAAGCAGATCATCATCACAAGCGATACGTACCCGAAGGAACTGTCGGGCATCGACAGCCGCCTGATTTCGCGCTTCGACTCGGGCCTGACGGTGGCCATCGAGCCGCCGGAGCTGGAGATGCGCGTGGCGATCCTGCTGCGCAAGGCCGAGTCCGAAGGCGTGCCCATGCCCGAGGAAGTGGCGTTCTTCATCGCCAAGCATCTGCGCAGCAACGTGCGCGAGCTGGAAGGCGCGCTGCGCAAGGTGCTTGCCTATGCGCGTTTCCACGGCCGCGACGTGCTGACGGTCGATGTCTGCAAGGAAGCGCTGAAGGACCTGCTGTCGGTGTCCAACGGCCAGATCACCGTCGAAAACATCCAGAAGACGGTGGCGGACTTCTACAAGATCAAGGTCGCCGACATGTACTCGAAACGCCGGCCGGCCAATATCGCCTTGCCGCGCCAGGTCGCGATGTATCTGGCCAAGGAGCTGACCCAGAAAAGCCTGCCGGAAATCGGCGATTTATTCGGCGGCCGTGATCACACCACGGTGCTGCACGCCGTTCGCAAGATTTCCGATGCCCGCGCCAAGCAAGCGGAGCTCAACCATACCCTGCACGTGTTGGAACAAACTCTAAAAGGATGAACATGCAACTCGTACAAACCACACGCGATGCATTGCTGAAACCGCTGTCGACTGTGGCGGGCATCGTCGAAAGACGCCATACCCTGCCCATTCTTGCGAACATCCTGATGCGCAAGGAAGGCAACAAGGTTGCCTTCATTGCGACCGACCTGGAAGTGCAGATCACCACGCATGCCGACTTTGGTGTCGGCCAGGACAACGAGTCCACCACGGTGGCCGCGCGCAAGCTGCTGGACATCCTGAAAGCCCTGCCCGATACCGGCGACGTGCGCCTGGCCCTGGCCAGCAACAAGCTGTCGGTGCAGTCCGCCAAGAGCCGCTTTGCGCTGCAGACGCTGGCCGCCAGCGAATTCCCCACCGTCGCTCAGCCCGAGCAGTGGGACGTGTCGCTGACCATGCCGCAGCGCACCCTGCGCCACCTGTTCAACATGGTGCATTTCGCCATGGCCCAGCAGGACATCCGCTACTACCTGAACGGCATGCTGCTGGTGTTTGAACCGGGCCGTGTGCGCGCCGTGGCCACCGACGGCCACCGCCTGGCGCACTGCTCGACCGAAGCCGACGGCATCGCCGAGCGCCACGAAGTCATCGTGCCGCGCAAGACCGTGCTGGAAATGCAGCGTTTGCTGGAAGACTCCGATGAGACCGTCTCCATCGACGTGGCGCCGGGCCAGATCCGTTTCCGTTTTGGCGACGTCGAGCTGGTCTCCAAGCTGGTCGAAGGCAAGTTCCCCGATTTCACGCGCGTGATTCCCACGAATTACACGCGCCATTTCCTCGTCGGCCGCGAAGCGCTTCAGGGCAGCCTGCAGCGCGCCGCCATCCTGACCACGGACAAGTTCAAGGGCGTGCGCCTGCAACTGGCGCAGAACCAGATGAAGATCTCGTCCTCGAACGCCGAGCAGGAAGAGGCGCAGGAAGAAATCGACATCGACTACAGCCATGAAGCGCTGGACGTGGGCTTTAACGTCGGCTACCTGCTCGACGTGCTGTCCAACGTGAAGGTCGACAACATCCAGTGGTCGGTCATGCCCGATGCCAACGCGTCGGCGCTCATCACCCTGCCCGAAGACGACCAGTTCAAGTACGTCGTCATGCCCATGCGGATCTGATCCGCACTCCCCCCGTGGGTTTGTGCCGCTTGCGGACCGGATGGTCCGCGGGCGGTCCGGCCGCCAGGCCGTTCTTTAAAGCGTTATCGATACAGACATGTCAGATCAGCAGAACACCACTCCCGAGACCAGCGGCTACGGCGCTGACTCGATCAAGATGCTCAAGGGGCTGGAGGCCGTGCGCAAGCGCCCCGGCATGTACATCGGCGACACGTCCGACGGCACGGGCCTGCACCACATGGTGTTTGAGGTCGTCGATAACGCCATCGACGAAGCCCTGGCCGGCTATTGCGACGACATCGTCGTAACCATCCACACCGACAATTCCATCTCCGTCACGGACAACGGCCGCGGCATCCCGACCGATATCCACAAGGACGACGAGTTCCACCGCAGCGCGGCCGAAATCGTCATGACCGAACTGCACGCCGGCGGCAAGTTCGACCAGAACTCGTACAAGGTGTCCGGCGGCCTGCACGGCGTGGGCGTGTCCTGCGTGAACGCACTGTCCGAATGGCTGCGTCTCACCATCCGCCGCAACGGCCAGGTGCACCAGATGGAATTCCGCCAGGGCGAGCGCGTGGCGCCCCTGGCCGTGACCGGCACGACCGACAAGCGCGGCACCGAAGTGCGCTTCTTGGCCGATCCGATCATCTTCAACAACATCGAATACCACTACGAGATCCTCTCCAAGCGCCTGCGCGAGCTCTCGTTCCTGAACAACGGCGTCAAGATCCGCCTGATCGACCAGCGCCAGGGCAAGGAAGAGAACTTCGCCTTCTCGGGCGGCGTGAAGGGTTTCGTCGAATACATCAACCGCGCCAAGACCGTGCTGCATCCGAACGTGTTTTCGGTCACCACGGAATCGGCGGCCGGCGGCGTGCCGGTGGGCGTGGAAGTGGCGATGCAGTGGAACGACAGCTACAGCGAAAGCGTGCTGTGCTTTACCAACAACATCCCGCAGCGCGACGGCGGTTCGCACCTGACCGGCCTGCGCGCCGCGATGACGCGCATCATCAACAAGTACATCACCGACAACGAACTGGCCAAGAAGGCCAAGGTCGAGACGTCCGGCGATGACATGCGCGAAGGCCTGGCCTGCGTGCTGTCGGTGAAGGTGCCCGAGCCCAAGTTCAGCAGCCAGACCAAGGACAAGCTGGTATCCAGCGAAGTGCGTCCGGCCGTTGAAGAAGCCGTGGCCCGCACGCTGGAAACCTGGCTGCTCGAACACCCGAACGACGCCAAGGCGCTGTGCAACAAGATCGTCGAGGCCGCCCGCGCCCGCGAAGCCGCGCGCAAGGCGCGCGAGATGACGCGCCGCAAGAGCGTGCTGGAAGGCGCCGGCCTGCCCGGCAAGCTGGCCGACTGCCAGGAGAAGGACCCCGCGCTGTGCGAGCTGTACATCGTCGAGGGCGACTCCGCAGGCGGCTCGGCCAAGCAAGGCCGCGACCGCAAGTTCCAGGCCATCCTGCCGCTGCGCGGCAAGGTGCTGAACGTCGAGAAGGCACGCTTTGACCGCCTGATCGCCAGCGAACAGATCGCCACGCTGATCACGGCGCTGGGCACCAGCATCGGTCCGGACTTCAACGTGGACAAGCTGCGCTACCACCGCCTCATCATCATGACTGACGCGGACGTCGACGGCGCGCATATCCGCACCCTGCTGCTCACGCTGCTGTACCGCCAGATGCCCGAGCTGGTGCAGCGCGGCTATGTGTACATCGCCCAGCCGCCGCTCTACAAGGTCAAGGTTGGCCGCGAAGAGCGCTATCTGAAGGATGACCAGGAAGAAGCGCAGTTCATGCTGACGCTCGCCCTGAAGGACGCCGAGATCATCTCGGGCGGCAACATCATCCGCGGCGAAGAGCTGAACGACCTGGCCCGCCAGTACGTGGCGGCCGACGGCGTCATCGCCCGTCTGTCGCGCGTCTTCGACGTGGGCGCGCTGTCGGCCATGGCCGAAGGCGTGGAGATCAACCTGGACACGGCCGAGTCCGCCGCCGACTCCGCCAAGCGGTTGGCCGACGCCATGCGCGATCCCATCAACGGCAACGGCGTCGAAGTCGTGCCGCAATTCGACGAGGCCACCGAACGCCATCGCCTGTCCGTGCAGCGCATGCATCACGGCAACGTGCGCGTCAGCATCATCGATGCCGACTTCATCAATGGCTCGGATTACGCCATCCTGTCCAAGGCCGCCAAGAGCTTCCTGGGCAAGGTCGGTCCGCGCTCGCTGGCCGCTCGCGGCGAAGGCGACAAGCGCAAGGAGCAGCCGGTGTCCGACTTCCGCGAGGCCATGCAATGGCTGCGCAGCGAAGCCGACCGCAGCATCTCCAAGCAGCGCTACAAGGGTCTGGGTGAAATGAACCCCGAGCAGCTGTGGGAAACCACGATGGACCCGAAGGTGCGCCGCTTGCTGCGCGTGCAGATCGAGGACGCCATCGCGGCCGACGAGGTCTTCACCACGCTGATGGGCGACGACGTCGAACCGCGCCGCAACTTCATCGAAACGCATGCGCTGTCGGCGGGCAACATCGACGCCTGATCGCACGCCTGCTTGGGTCACCGAAGGCCAGCCCGAGAGGGCTGGCCTTTGGTTTTGTGGTCTCGACAGTCTTCCAGACTTGCTGCAACGGTGTCTGACACCCTGGGGAGACCGTCGTTGGTTTGCGGCAGTGCCTCAGCGGGTGTCAGACACCTGGCCTACCTGTCACCTGGCTTACCTGGCCCTGGCGTCCCGCCGTAGCGCCCTTCTACCTGGGCGGCCGCGCCTTCAGGTCTCCCATTTCCTCCAGCATGAGCTGATGCGCGTAGCGTGAAAATACGCTGACCAGCCGGGTGCGCGTGTGATACGGCGGATATAGCAGCGCCACCGTGACCGGCACTGCCGGGCTGAAGGGCCGGACTTCCACGCCGTTGGCTTCGTATTCCTCGCGTGCGGCCAGCGGGTTGATCAGCGCCACGCCCAGGCCCGCGCCCACCAGCGCGCAGACCGACGAACCCAGTCCGGCCTCGGCCACCGTGTGGCGTTCGACCTTGGCGGACTTGAAGACGGCGTCGATCTTTTCGCGCAGCGGCGTGCCGCTGGGAAAGGCGATGAAGGGCTCGCCGGCGAAGTCGGCGGGCTTGAGCTTTTTCAGTTTGGTCAGGCGGTGTCCGCGCGGCAGCACGGCCACGCAGCTCATCGTGAGGACGGGTTCGACCTGGATGCCGGGGGTTTCGCCCGACAGCATGGCCAGGCCGGTGTCGCAGAAGCCCGAACTGATCCAGTTGTGGACCGTGCTGGCGTTGCCCGAGTGGATCGCCACCATGACTTCCGGGTACTCGGTCTTGAAGGCAGCCACGATGCGCGCCAAGAGGCCGCCCGCCAGGCGCGGCATGGCGGCCACGCTCAGTCGGCTGGCGCTGAACGAGCGGATGCTGGCCGCCGCCGACTCCAGGCCGGCCAGGCCGATGAAGGTCTTTTCCACCTCCTGAAAGAAGCGGGACCCGTCCTGGGTTGGACTGAGCCGGCTGCCGTTGCGGTCGAAGAGGGGAAACTGGGTGATGGCTTCCAATTGCGCAATTAAGCGGCTAACGTGCGGCTGCGAGGTATGCACTCGACGGGCTGCTGCCGTCATGGAACCGGTCATCATGACGGCGCGGAACGCCTCGATGTGTCGCAAGCCCATCCGGGGAATGGCCATGTCAAATCCGTATAGAGGAATACTTGATTGGAACTGGATAAAACCATACTGCTAGTTGATACTTTTTGCCAGCCGCGGGGCTCATCGCGGGACGCGGCGGTCACCAGCAAGCCTGGATCCGCCGATCGTGAACATAAACACGCGCCGCACGCACGGCGCCAAGGGAATCAGATGAAAGCACTTGCCGCGATCTCCGTCGTCGCCACCCTTCTGGGCAGCGCCGCGACGGCTCATGCCGAAGGTCCCAGCCGTCTGGACAAGATCCGGGAAACCGGCGTCATCACGCTCGGCCACCCCGAGACGTCGGTGCCGTTCGCGTACCTGGACGGCAATCAGAAGCCCATTGGCTACACGGTCGAGATCTGCCAGGAAGTCGCCAAGTACGTGCAAGCGGCGCTGAAGCTGCCCAAACTGGAAGTGCGCTACAACCCGACGACGTCGGCCACGCGCATCCCGCTGCTGGCCAACGGCACGATCGATCTGGAATGCGGCAACACCACCAACAACGAAGCGCGCCACAAGCTGGTGTCGTTCGCGCCCACGACCTTCGTGGCGCAAGTGGTGCTGGTGGCGCGCAAGGACGGCGGCGTGGACCCCAATGACCTGTCCTCGTTCCGCGGCAAGACCATTGCGGCGCAGGCCGGCGGCCAGACGTTCAAGCTGATCTCGCAACTGAATGCGCAGGGCAACCTGGGCATTTCGATGGCGCCCACCAAGGACACCGCCGAAACCATCCTGATGGTGGAATCGGGCCGCGCGGCCGGTTCGGCCAACGACGACGGCATCGCCTACGGCGCGGTCGCGTCGTCCAAGAACCCGGATGCGTTCGTGATCGGCAAGAAGGGCCTGGAAATGGCGCCCTACGGCATCATGGAGCCCAAGGATGATCCGAAGTTCAAGAAGGTCGTTGACGACGCCGTGATCGATCTCATGAAGACCGGCAAGGTCGCCGCGCTGTACGACAAGTACTTCAATTCGCCGATCCCGCCCAAGCAGATCAACCTGAAGTACCCCATGAGCGACGCGCTCAAGCGCGCGTTGGCCAACCCCACTGACTCCGGCGATCCCAAAGCCTACGAGTAAGCAGCATGCCGCGGGGCGCAGCGCGCGGCCGCGGCGCATGAAGGGGCAAGGACGCCGGCAGCGACCGGCGCCGCGATCAAGGGCGAGGGCATGAATTACAACTGGAGTTGGAGCGTCTTCCTGGAGATGTCGCCGGACGGCGTGCATACCTTCCTGGAGACGATCCTGATCGGCGTGGGCTGGACGCTTGCGCTGGCGTTGACGGCGTGGGTGTTTTCGCTGCTGCTGGGATCCTGGCTGGGTGTAATGCGCACGGTGCAGTCCCGTCTGATGAACGCCATCGGCGCTACCTACGTGGAACTGTTTCGCAACGTCCCGCTGCTGGTTCAGATGTTCCTGTGGTATTTCGTGCTGCCCGAATTGCTGCCGCATGCATGGGGCCTGGCGATGAAGCAGATGCCGCAGCCGTGGGGGCAGTTCGTGCCTGCGGTGCTGTGCCTGGGTTTTTACGGGTCGGCGCGCGTGGCCGAGCAATTGCGCGCCGGCATCCAGTCGCTGCCGCGCGGCCAGTTTCAGGCGGGGACCGCGCTGGGCCTGACCGAGGCGCAGGTCTATCGCCACATCATCCTGCCCGAGGCCTATCGCATCGTGCTGCCGCCACTGACCTCGGAGTTCATGGGCACGATCAAGTATTCGTCGGTGGCGCTGACCATCGGCCTGTTGGAGCTCACCGGACAGGCGCGCTCGATGGCGGAGTTCAGCTTTCACATCTTCGAGGCGTTTTCGGCCGCGACCGTGATCTACCTGATTCTGAACGGCATCGTCGTGCTGGGGATGCGCACGCTCGAGCGCCGCGTGGCGGTGCCCGGCCTGATCGGTGCGTCGGCAAAGTCGCCTGCGGGATCGGGGCGCTAGCATGGGCAAATTCGATTTCGATGTGATCTGGGGCGCGCTGCCGTACCTGTTCCAGACCGGCATGACGTTCACGCTGACCCTGACCGTGCTGGCGGCGGTGATGGGGCTGGCGCTGGGCACGCTTCTGGCGATGATGCGGCTGTCGCGCTACAAGATCCTGTCGGTGCCGGCGGGCATCTACGTGAACGTGATGCGGTCCATCCCGCTTCTCTTGGTGATCTTCTGGTTCTACTTCCTGATGCCGTACATCGCGGCATGGGTCGTGGGATCGCCCACGCCGCTGCGTGTGGGGGCGTTCAATTCGGCGGTGATCACGTTCACGCTGTTCGAGGCCGCGTACTTCTGCGAGATCATGCGCGCCGGCATCCAGTCCATCGCACGCGGCCAGGTGTCGGCCAGCATGGCGCTGGGCCTGAACCATTGGCAAGGCATGCGGTATGTCGTGCTGCCGCAGGCGCTGCGCAACATGGTGCCGGCGCTGCTCACGCGCGTCATCATCCTGTTTCAGGACACCTCGCTGGTCTACGTGCTGTCGCTGACCGACTTCCTGGGCGCGGCGTCCAAGATCGGCCAGCGCGACGGACGGCTGGTCGAACTCTATCTCTTCGTGGCGGTGGTGTATTTCGTGATTTGCTTCACGGCATCGCGTCTGGTCAAGCATCTGGAAAAGCGCACGCGCGTGCTGCGCTGAGCCGTCCACGTTATCCACAGGTTCAACGATGCAACTCTCTTCCAATCCTCCGATGATCGAGATTCGCCAGGTCAGCAAGTGGTACGGCGACTTCCAGGTGCTGGACGAATGCTCGACCACGGTGCGCCGCGGCGAGGTCGTGGTGGTGTGCGGTCCGTCGGGATCGGGCAAGTCGACGCTCATCAAGACCGTGAACGCGCTCGAGCCCTTCCAGAAGGGCGAAATCGTGGTGAACGGCGTGTCCGTGGGCGATCCGCGCACCAACCTGCCCAAGCTGCGCGCCGTGGCCGGCATGGTGTTCCAGCACTTCGAGCTGTTCCCGCACCTGTCGGTGACCGAAAACCTGTGCCTGGGGCAAATCAAGGTGCTCAAGCGCGGCAAGGACGAAGCGCGCCAGCGCGCGCTTGCCCTGCTCGAGCGCGTGGGCCTGTCGGCGCACAAGGACAAGCATCCCGGTGAACTGTCGGGCGGCCAGCAGCAGCGCGTGGCGATTGCGCGCGCGCTGTCGATGGACCCGGTCGTGATGCTGTTTGACGAACCCACGTCGGCGCTGGACCCGGAGATGGTCAACGAGGTGCTGGACGTGATGACCGACCTGGCGGGCGAAGGCATGACCATGATGGTGGTGACCCACGAGATGGGATTCGCGCGCCGCGTCGCCGACCGTGTGATCTTCATGGACGGCGGCAAGATCGTCGAGGACTGCCAGAAGGAGCAGTTCTTCGGCAACGTCGAGGAACGTGCCCCGCGCACGCGCCAGTTTCTTTCCAAAATTCTGCAGCACTGAAAGCCATGACCCAGCGGACCCTCGCCGAACCTCCCCCACCGCCCGTCGACCTGCGCAGCGACACGGTCACCCACCCGACCGCGGCCATGTACGAGCGGATGCGCACCGCCCCCATCGGCGATGACGGCCTGGACGGCGACCCCACCGTGCGCGAGCTGGAAGCCTGTGTGGCGGCCAGCCTGGGCAAGGAAGCGGGCCTGTTCGTACCCAGCTGCACGATGGCCAACCTGCTGGCAGTGCTGGCGCAGACGCAGCGCAGCGAGCAGGTGGCGCTGGAATCGACCGCCCACATGTACACGTCTGAACGCGGCGCGGCCACGTTCACGGGACTGTTCTATCAAGGCGTGCCGGGCACCGCGGGCGCGATGGACCTGAACCGGCTGGAGGACGCCCTGCTGACCGGCGGGCACCGGCTCAAGACCGCGCTGGTGGCGATGGAGACGTCCCACAACAATGCGGGCGGCACCGTGCTGCCGCTGGACCACATGCAGGCTGTGTACGGCATGGCGCGTGCGGGCGGCGTGCCGGTGCACCTGGACGGGGCGCGGCTGTTCAACGCGGCCGTGGCGCTGGGCGTGCCGGCCAGCGAGATCACCTGCCACACCGATACGGTGTCGCTGTGTTTGTCCAAAGGCCTGAGCGCGCCGGTGGGCGCGGTGCTGGCCGGCAGCCAGGCGGTGGTGGCCAAGGCGCGCTCGCTGCGTCGCATGCTGGGCGGCACGCAGCGCCAATCCGGCATCATGGCCGCCGCGGGCCTGGAGGGCGTGCAGCACATGAGCGGCCGGCTGGCCGAAGACCACGTGCGGGCGCGCCGCCTGAGCGACGGCATCAACAAACTGGCCCCGGCGCTGATGGCCACGGTGCCGCAAACCAACATCGTGCAGGTCGAGACCGCGGATACCGGCATGACCAACGCGCAGTGGGTCTCGGCCCTGCAGGCGCAAGGTGTGCTGACGCGCCCCTGGGGCCGCACGCGGCTGCGTTGCGTCACGCATCGGCATATCGGCGATGCCGATATCGATGTGGCCGTCCAGGCGTTTGCCGCGGTGCTGAACGCGCGCTGATTCAGCCGGCTTTGGGGTGGGCGATGCGATAATGCCCCGCATGTCCACCCCCACTCATCTTTCCCGAAAAGACTATTTCTGCGCCCTTGCGGTGGTGGTCATCTGGGGCCTGAATTTCGTCGTCATGAAGGTCGGCATGCGGGGCCTGTCTCCCATGATGCTGGGCGCGTTGCGATTCGCGCTGGCGGCCTTCCCCCTGATCCTTTTCGTGCGCATGCCGCGGCTGCCGTGGCACTGGGTCGCGGCCTACGGGCTGGTCCAGGGGCTGGGCCAGTTTGGCCTGCTGTTTACCGCGTTGAACTTCGGCATGCCGGCGGGCATGGCCTCGCTCGTCATCCAGACCCAGGCGTTCTTCACGCTGCTGCTGGCCGCGCCGGTCCTGCATGAACGGGCGCGCCGGCATCACTGGTTCGGTCTTGGCGTGGCGGCGATGGGTCTGGCCGTCATTGCCGGGGGGCGCGGCGAAGGGCCCGGGCAGATGACGATGCTGGGCTTTGTGCTGACGCTTGGCGCCGCGTTCATGTGGGCGGTGTCGAACATGATCGTGCGGCTGGCCAGCCGCAAGGCGCCCGGCTACGACCCCTTCGCATTCATTGCCTGGAGCAGCGCCGCGCCGGTGCTGCCCTTCCTGGTGCTGGCCGTGCTGATCGACGGCTGGGAGCCGGTGATGGGCATGGTGACCGGCATCGGCTGGGGCGAGGCGTTATCGGTGCTGTACCTGGCGGTGCTGGCGACCCTGCTGGCCTACACGTTGTGGACGCAGCTGCTGTCGCGCCACCCCGCCGCAAAGGTTGCGCCGTTCTCGCTGCTGGTGCCGGTGGTGGGGCTGTGGGCCGCGTCCATGGCCTTCGGCGAGCGCCTGCAACCGCTGCAATGGCTGGGCGCTGCCTGCGTGCTGGCCGGGCTGGTCATCAATCAGGTCGGCGGACGCTGGATGCGCTCGCGCTGACGCCGTCAGCCCTTGCGGCGTGGCCGACTCGTCCGGCCGGATTACATCGTGCCGGCTAGGGCGGCGCTGTTCAAAGTTGTTCGAAGCGGATGTAACGCTTATCGGTGTACTCCCGTCGCGTGATGATTTCCTGCACGGACGCGCCGGGCGGACCGCGCCGCAGCCATTCCAGCATATGGTCCACCTGGTCGGGCGTGCCCTGAACCAGCGCCTCGACCGTGCCGTCCAGCATGTTCTGCACCCAACCCTTCGCGCCCAGCATGTGGGCGCGCCGCACCGTCGCGTGACGGTATCCCACGCCTTGGACCGTGCCGCTGACGGTGACGTGGACGGTTTCGATATGGGAATCGGCCTTAGGGTCTTGCATGGTTTTTCCTTCGGATGATGCGCCGCCACGCACGAGATACGTAGGCGGAATCGGCTACAGCGGATGGTCTATAGGCCCGGCGGGCTTCGAAGCGATACGTTAGAGCACATGTCAAAACGTGCCAGCTTAGAAATACCCATTACCGAGAGCTTGGAGAAGCCATTATGGAAGAGACCAGTTTGTTGTCGGATGCCGAGACAGCGCGCTACAGGGATCAGGGCTACCTGGCCTTGAAGGACATGTGCCCTCAGGATGAGGTCGGCTACATCCGCAGGACGCTGCTGGACTTGTTCGCGAACAAGACGGGATATAACGAGGGTGCGCAGTATGACTTCGTCAGCCGCGACGACCCGACCAAGCCCGCCAAGTTTCCCAGTCTGCATGATCCGCGCCATTATGCCCCGGGCCTGTTGAAGACGGTTTACCACGAACGCACGCTGGAACTGGCGCGGCAGCTGCTGGGCCCGCAGGCGGCGCTCTATGGCGAGCACGCGTTGCTCAAGCCCGGTCCGCACGGACCAGAGACGCCGTGGCATCAGGACGAAGCGTTCCGTTCGCCGGACTTCGTCTACAACGAATTGAGCATCTGGCTGGCGCTGCAGCCGGCCACCATCGAGAACGGCTGCATGCAGTTCCTGCCGGGTTCGAACAAATGGGACGTGCTGGAGCACCGTTCGCCGGGAGGCGACAAGAGCCTGCATCCGCTGGAATGCTGCGGCGATTTTCCGCGCGAACAGGCCGTGGCCGAGCCGCTCGATCCGGGCGGCATCACGGTGCACGACGCGCGCACGCTGCACTTCACGGGGCCCAACACGTCGCAGACGCCGCGGCTGGCGTACATCCTGATCTACAACACGCCGCCGGTCTATAAGCCCGGGCGCCGCGAATTCCCATGGCTGGAGGGCCGCTGGACCGACAGCCAGACGCGCAAGAAGCAATGGCACAAGCGTGGCGGGCTGGCGGTGGACGTGATGCGCCGGCTGCCAGGCGCGCGGCTGACCAGCCCGCGCTGGGTCGCATGGGCGACCATCCGCGCGGTCAGCAAGGTGTGGCCGCGCTAAGGCTGGGCGTGCAGGGACCGTAGAGTCTTTGCGCAGGGGGGCGAACGGGGCCGGCAAGCGACGCTTGCCGGCCCCGGCGCGTATACTGAGCGGCGCTGGCGCCCCCCTATCACTCCACAGACACTCCATGACCGCTAACCTTTCTACGATCACCTGCATCGAAGATTTGCGCGTCGTCGCGCAGAAGCGCGTGCCGCGCATGTTCTATGACTACGCCGATTCCGGCGCCTGGACAGAAGGCACCTACCGCGCGAATGAAAGCGACTTTCACAAGATCAAGCTGCGCCAGCGCGTGGCGGTGAACATGGAAGGCCGGTCGCTGCGCACCACGATGGTGGGCCAGGATGTGGTGATGCCGCTGGCGATTTCCCCCACCGGCCTGACCGGCATGCAGCACGCCGACGGCGAGATCCTGGCTGCCAAGGCCGCCGCCGATTTCGGCGTGCCCTTCACGCTGTCCACGATGAGCATCTGCTCGCTGGAAGACGTGGCGCAGGCCACCGGCAAGCCGTTCTGGTTCCAGCTCTACGTGATGCGCGACCGCGAGTTCGTGGGCAACCTGATCGACCGCGCCAAGGCCGCCGGCTGCTCGGCGCTGGTGCTGACGCTGGACCTGCAGATCCTGGGCCAACGCCACAAGGACATCAAGAACGGCCTGTCGACGCCGCCCAAGCCCACGCTGCGCAACCTCATCAACCTGGCGACCAAGCCGCGCTGGTGCATGGGCATGCTGGGCACCAAGCGCCGCACCTTCGGCAACATCGTCGGCCACGCCAAGGGCGTGAGCGACCTGTCGTCGCTGTCGTCCTGGACGGCCGAGCAATTCGAACCGCGCCTGAGCTGGGACGACGTGGAATGGATCAAGCAGCGTTGGGGCGGCAAGCTCATCATCAAGGGCATTCTTGACGTCGAAGACGCGCAGCTCGCCGCCAACAGCGGCGCCGACGCGCTCATCGTCAGCAACCATGGCGGGCGCCAGCTGGACGGCGCCATGTCGTCCATCGCGGCCTTGCCTGCCATTGCCGATGCCGTGGGTTCGAAGATCGAGGTGTGGATGGACGGCGGCATCCGCTCCGGCCAGGACATCCTGAAGGCGGTGGCGCTGGGCGCGCGCGGCACGATGATCGGCCGCGCGTTCCTGTACGGGCTGGGCGCGTACGGCCAGGCCGGCGTGACCCGCGTGCTGGAGATCCTGTACAAGGAGATGGACACGACGATGGCGCTGTGCGGCCGCCGCACGATCGAGCCGGGCGACCGCAGCATCCTGCTGCCGGGCACGTACCCGACCTGATTGCAGACGCGCATGACAAGAACCCGGACCGCCAGCATGTCCGGGTTTTTTTTCGCGCCGATGCCGGCGCTGGCTAGGCCCCGTTGCCGGTGCCCAGAAACTGGCTGGGCCGGCGCAGCGCCGGATCGAAGGGATTGATCTGCGCACCTACCGCGTCGGCCTCGCGCCGCAACATTTCCACGATCAGCGGCAGGCGTTCATCGCTGATGCGTTCGATGGGCGCGGCCACGCTCAGCGCGGCGACCGTGACGCCGTTGGGGTCATAGACCGGCACGGCCAGCCCGGCGATATTGGGAAACACGCCCTGCCCCTGGCTGCGCGCGTAGCGTAGTTCCAGGCATTCCTTGATGCGCACGCGCATCGAGATCTCGTCCACGAAGCCCAGATGATGCAGGCGCGGAATGTTAAAGCGCATGACCTCTTCGCGCTCGGCCTCGGGCAGGCTGGCCAGCAGCACCAGGCCGCCCTGTCCCATGCCGAGCGGCACGCGCCCGCCGATGTCGCCCGTGTGCGAGCGCACCGGAAATGCGCCATCCACGCGGTCGACGCAGACGGCGTCAAAGCCGCTGCGCACCAGCAGAAAAATGGTGTCGTTGAGCATGCCGGACAGCCGCAGCATGGCGGGACGGTACAGGGTGCGCAGGCTGGACTGGTGGGTGCCGGCGGCCGCGGCCAGCGAAAAGAAGGCGACGCTGAGCTGATACCCCTTGCTTTGCGCCGGCTGCTCCACCACGCCCTCCTGCATGAGTCCTTGCAGCACCCGATGCACCGTGGCCTGCGCCTGTCCCGTGCGGGCGGCGATATCCGTCAGGCGCAGCTTTTCGCCCTTGGCGTCGGCCAGCACGCGCAGCACCGCGAACGCCCGCTGCAGCACGCCCTGGCCTGCGGAATCCTCCGAAGCTTCTGATTTCTTCATTCTTCAGTTCCGATAATCAAAATAGTCGAATGTATTTTTATCAAGAAATTCAGTCTAACGGAATTATTAGATAAAAAATTCGATTCTTCGGAAAACCCTAATTGCCCCGCATTTTCTCGCCTCCTAGACTGCCCCCATCGATCAAGCAGCTGGGGTGGGGGCAAACCCCTCCGGCGGCGCAAGGCCCGGATGGGTCACGGGGTGTGGAACATGGCATTTCTGCGGCTGGACAACGTCTCCAAGAACTATGGCGACCTGCGTGTCGTCTCGGACCTGAACCTGTCGGTCGACAAGGGCGAGTTCGTCTCCCTGCTTGGCCCCTCCGGTTGCGGCAAGACCACCACGCTGCAGATGATTGCCGGCTTTGCCGACGTGACCTGCGGCACCATCACGCTGGACGGGCGCGACATCACGCACGCCAAGCCCAACACGCGCGGGCTGGGCATCGTTTTTCAGAGCTATGCGCTGTTCCCGCACCTGACCGTGACCGACAACGTCGCCTTCGGCCTGAAGATGCGCAAGGTCGAACGCGCCGAGCGCCAGGACCGCGTGCGCGAGGCGCTGGCGCTGGTCAAGCTGGACAAGCATGCGGACCGTTTCCCGCGCGAACTGTCGGGCGGCCAGCGGCAACGCGTGGCGCTGGCGCGCGCGCTGGTGATCCGCCCGCCCGTGCTGCTGCTGGACGAGCCGCTGTCCAACCTGGATGCCAAGCTGCGCGAAGACATGCAGTTCGAACTGCGCAGCATCCAGCGCAAGATCGGCACCACGACCGTCATGGTCACGCACGATCAGGCCGAAGCCCTGTCCATCAGCGATCGCGTCGTGGTCATGCAGGACGGCCGCGCCACGCAGGTGGACGCGCCGTATCGCATGTACGAGCACCCGCAAACCGAGTTCATCTCGCGCTTCGTGGGCAAGACCAATCTGCTCGCCGGGCGCGTGACGCGCTGCGGCGTGCAGGCAGAAGTCCAGACCGGCGCGTTGAGTCTCCTGGTCGACGGCGAAGGCCTGCGCCACGGCGATAGCGTGCAGTTGTCGCTGCGGCCCGAAAAGCTGGTGCCGGTGCCGTCCGGGCAAGGCAAGCTTGCCTGTGTGGTCAACACGCGCTACTTCCTGGGCAGCCAGTGGATGTACGACCTGGATTCGCCCGTGGGGGCGTTGACCATCCTGACGCCCAACGACGGCCGCCGTCCGCACGACGACGGCGAAGCCATCGGGCTGGACTGGGCGGACGGCGTGCTGCGCGTGCTGCGCGCGCCCGCCGCGGCGGTGGCGGCGGACTGACATGGCGACGCTCACGCAACGCGGCGCTGCCGCCAGCCTGCCCAAGCCGCGCAACGACGGCCTGCTCGCCATCCTGGGATCGATCCCGCTGGCGCTCGTGTTCCTCACGCTGGTGCTCACGCCGCTGGCGCTGACGTTCGCCTTGTCCTTCCGGCCGTTCGATTACGCCGCAGGCATCCAGCCGGGCCACACGTTCGAGCACTACCTGGCCGTGGTCACGGACAGCTATTTCATCGAGATCTTCTGGCGCACCTTCTGGATCGCCGGCGTCACCACGCTGATCTGCGTGCTGATCGGCGCGCCCGAAGCCTACATCCTCTCGCGCATGGGCAAGCCCTGGCGCTCGATCTTCCTTCTGGTGGTGCTGTCGCCGCTGCTGATCTCGCTGGTGGTGCGCGCGTTCGGCTGGAGCATGCTGCTGGGCCCGGGCGGACCGCTGGGCAAGGCGGCCGCCGCGTTAGGGCTGGGAACGCTGCTGTACACGCCCACCGCCGTCATCATCGGCCTGGTGCACGTCATGCTGCCCTTCATGGTGATCCCCGTCTGGACGTCGCTGCAGAAGCTGGACCCCACCGTCGAGCATGCGGCGCTGTCGCTGAACGCCTCGCGCTTTCAGACGCTCACGCGCATTGTGCTGCCGCAGGCAATGCCAGGCATCCTGTCGGGCAGCCTCATCGTCTTCGGCCTGTCGGCCAGCTCGTTTGCGATTCCCGCGCTGCTGGGCGGACGTCGCCTGAAGATGGTGGCCACCGTCGTGTACGACGAGTTCCTGACCGAGCTGAACTGGCCGCTGGGCGCGGCCATCGCGATCGTGCTGCTGATCGTGAACGTGATCGTCATGATGGCGTACAACCGCGTCGTCGAACGCTCTTACCGCCGCAGCCTCGGCTGAGCCGCGCAAGGAATCGAACATGCAGAAGAACGGTCCTTTCGCGCTGGCGTTCAACTTCCTGGTGGTGGCCTTCGTGCTGGCGCCGCTGGTCATCGTGTGCCTGGTGGCGTTCACGCCGGACTCGACGCTTACCGTGCCCACCACAAGTTTCTCGCTGCGCTGGTTTTACGCGGTATTCGAGCATCCCAACTTCATGCAGGCGTTCAAGAACAGCCTGTGGCTGGCGTTCCTGTCGGCCAGCATTGCCGTGTGCCTGGCCGTGCCCGCGGCCATCGCCATCACGCGCTACCGCTTTCCGGGGCGCGACGTGCTCAACGGCCTGTTCCTGTCGCCGCTCATGATCCCGCACCTGGTGCTGGGCGTGGCGCTGTTGCGTTTCTTTGCGCTGATGGGCATGGCCGGCAGTTTTCCGTGGCTGGTCGCCAGCCACGTGGTCGTCATCACGCCTTACGTGATGCGCCTGGTGATCGGCGCGCTGGTCGGCTTTGACCGGTCCATCGAGCACGCCGCGCTGTCGCTGGGCGCCAGCCGCGCCACGGTGTTCTTTACGGTGACCCTGCCGCTCATCATTCCCGGGGTATCCGGCGGCTGGCTGCTGGCATTCATCAACAGCTTCGACGAACTGACCATGTCGGTGTTCATCACGGCGCCGTCGACCATCACGCTGCCCGTGCGCATGTACATGTACGCCACCGAATCCATCGATCCCATGATGGCCGCCGTGTCCGCGCTGGTGATCGCGCTGACGGCCGTGACCATGCTGCTGCTGGACCGGGTGTACGGACTGGACCGCGTCCTGGTGGGCCAGAAATGAAATCGCTGCCGACAGCCGCAAAGGAGCCGCGCGCGCCATGGCAATCCTGAAACGCCTGGCCGAAACCGGCCGGCCCGCGTTGACCTTCACGTTCGACGGACAGCCCTGCACGGCGCTTGCCGGCGACACGGTCCTGACCGCCGTCCTGACGCAGGGCGAGCGCCTGCGCGTCTCGGAATTCGGGGGCGGGCCGCGCGCTGGCTTCTGCATGATGGGCGCCTGCCAGGACTGCTGGGTGCAGCTTGAAAACGGCGAGCGCGTGCGCGCCTGTTCCACGTATATCGAGCCCGGCATGCGGCTGCAGAGCGCCGCGCTGGCGCCGGCCGCCGCGCCCGGCACGCTGTCGGCCGCCGCCTGGCCCGAGGACGACACGCCATGACCGCCGTGATGCCCGTGATCGTCGGTGCGGGTCCGGCCGGCATCCGCGCGGCCCAGACGCTGGCCACGCAAGGCCTGCGGCCCGTGATTCTGGACGAAGGCCTGCGGCCAGGCGGCCAGATCTACCGGCAGCCGCCGCCCGGCTTCTCGCGGCCCAAATCCGCGCTGTACGGCTTTGAACATCGCAAGGCCGACGCCGTGCACCGGACCATGCAGGCGTTGCAGGGCAGCGTGGAGTACCGCCCCGGCTGTCTCGTCTGGAACGCCGAGGGCAGGACGCTGGACGTGCTGCGCGACGGCGTCAGCACCACCGTGCCCTACACCCACCTCATCCTTGCCACCGGCGCCACCGACCGCGTGCTGCCGTTTCCCGGCTGGCTGACGCCCGGCGTCTACACGCTGGGCGGATCGCAGGTGGCGCTCAAGCACCAGGGATGCGGCATCGGTTCGCGCGTCGCGTTCATGGGCACCGGCCCCCTGCTGTATCTGGTGGCCTATCAGTACGCCAAGGCGGGCGCGCAAGTCGCAGCCGTCCTGGACACGTCCCGCTTTGCCGACCGCGCTGCCGCGCTGCCCGGCATGCTGCGCGCGCCCGCGCTGCTGGCCAAGGGCCTTTACTACATGGCGTGGCTGCGCGCACACGGCGTGCCGCTGCGCAGCGGCGTGCGGCCCGTGGCCGTCGCGGGCACGGACCGCGTCACGGGTCTGTCGTACCGGCAGGGCGCACGCACCCACACGCTGGACTGCGATGCGGTGGGCTTTGGCCTGTCGCTGCGGCCCGAAACCCAGCTTGCCAGCCTGATCGGCTGCGACTTTGAATTCAACGAACGTGACCGCAACTGGATCCCGCGGCGCGATGCCGCTGGCCGCAGCAGCGTGGCGGGCGTCTACGTCGCCGGCGATGGCGCAGGCATCGGCGGCGCCGACGCCGCCGAACTGGCGGGCGAACGCGCGGCGCTGGCGCTGCTTGAAGACACCGGGCATCCGCACGACGCGCGCCGCGCGCGCGTGCTGGAATCGCAACTGACGGCCAACGGCCGCGTGCGCGACGCGCTTGAACGCGCCTTCCCGTTTCCAGAGGACTGGGCCGCCGGCATCGCCGACGACACCGTCGTCTGCCGCTGCGAGGAAGTCACCGCCGGCGCCATCCGCCAGGCCGTGCACGAGAACGGCGTGCGGGAGATGAATCGCCTGAAAGCGCTGACGCGCGTGGGCATGGGCCGTTGCCAGGGCCGCATGTGCGGCGTTGCCGGCGCGGAAGTCCTGGCCCACGCCGTGGGCTGCGCGCCGCGCGCCGTGGGCCGGCTGCGCAACCAGCCGCCGGTCAAACCCATCCCGGTCAACGTGGTGTGCCTGGAACGGCCCGCGAAAAGGGCCGCATGATGGAACGCATCGACACCGAAGTCGCGATCATCGGCGGCGGCATCGTTGGCGGCAGCGCCGCGCTGTTCCTGCGCCGCCAGGGCGTGCCCGTGGTGCTGCTGGAAGCGGCGCTGTGCGGCGCCAAGGCCAGCGGCGTCAACTACGGCGGCGTGCGGCGGCAGGGCCGCGGCGTTGAACAGCTGCCGCTCGCGCGGCGCGCGCACGAACTGTGGGGCAAGCTCCCCGAGCTGATCGGCATCGACGGTGAGTATGTGCGCTCCGGACATTTGAAGCTGGCCTGCTCCGACGCCGACCTGGCGTTGCTGCAGGCCTATCGCGACAGCACGCGCGGCTTTGGCATGGATCTTCAAATCCTGGACCGCCGCGCGCTGGCGCGGCGCTTCGGCTGGCTGGGCCAGGGCGTGGTGGGCGGCTCGTTCTGCCCGCAGGACGGCCACGCCAACCCGCGACTCGTGTCCCCGGCGTTCGGGCGTGCCGCGGCCGCGCTGGGCGCCGACGTGCGCGTAGGCGTGCGCGTCACATCAGCCACGCACGACGGCACGCGTTTCACCGTGCGCGCCGGCGATACGCTTGAAGTGCGCGCGCGCGTGCTGCTCAATTGCGCGGGCGCCTGGGCCGGCCGCTTCGCCGAAGGCTTTGGCGAACCCGTGCCCGAAACGTCCATCCACCCCTTGATGATGGTGACCGAACCCCTGCCGCTGTTCATGGACGTCAGCCTGGGCATGCAAGGCGGCGGCATCTACGCGCGCCAGGTCGCGCGCGGCAACTGCGTCATCGGCGGCGGGCGCGGCGTCTCGGCGGACGCCGACTACGCCCGCCCGGGGCGCGACAACCTCGGCGCGCTGATGGCCAATGCGGCAACGCTGCTGCCCGTGCTGCGCGGCGCGCAGGTCATCCGCTTCTGGACGGGGGTGGAAGGCAACATGCCCGACCACAATCCCGTGCTCGGACCCAGCGCCATCGTGCCCGGTCTCTTTCATGCCTTCGGCCTGTCCGGCGCGGGCTTTCAGATCGGCCCGGCCGTCGGCGAAGTCCTGTCCGAACTGGTCGTGCACGGCCGATCCTCCATTCCTATCGATGCCTTCCGCATTGAACGGTACGCGCCCGCCGCTCACGGCGCCGCGGCCCGGCCTGAGAGTCTTCGTGAGCAAACGCTGGAGTCACCATGATGCACAAGAAACAGGGCGCGCAGCGCCTGACCAAGGGGAAGCGCCTGCTGGGCGCGGCGGTGCTGGCATTGCTGTCCGCCGGCGCAATGGCGCAGCAAAAGACGTTGTACGTCGGCATGAACGGCGGCGACATGGAACGCGCCTTCACGCAGCACGTGTTCCCCGACTTCGAGAAGGCCAACAACGTCAAGATCGTCGTCGTGCCCGGCACCTCGACAGACGTGCTGGCCAAGGCGCAGGCCTACAAGGACAATCCGCAGATGCACGTCATGTTCCTGGATGACGGCATCATGGCCCGCGCGATCTCGATGGGCCTGTGCGAACAGCTCAACGACGACCCCGTCCTGAAAGAGCTGTATCCCACCGCCCTGATGAAAGACCGCATGGCCGCCGGCATCGACATCGGCATGACCGGCCTGGGCTACAACACCCGCCTCTTCCAGAAGAATGGCTGGACGCCGCCGACCTCGTGGCTGGACCTGGCCGATCCCAAGTACAAGGGCAAGGTCGTCTTCCAGTCTGCTTCCGGCAGCACCTTCGGCCTGCACGGCTTCCTGATGTTCAACCGTATCGAAGGCGGCAACGACCAGAACTACGAGCCCGGTTTCAGGAAGTGGCCCTCCACCATCGGCCCCAATGTGCTCGAGTACATCCCCAACTCCGCCAAGCTGGCCGAGATGATCCAGTCCGACGAGGCCGCCATCTTCCCGCTCACCCCCACCGCCATCGCCCGCCTGAAAAAGCGCGACATCCCGGTGGAATACGCCCAGCCCAAGGAAGGCTCCGTCATCCTCATGGTCGGCGAATGCGTCATCGCCAAGAACAGCGAACCCGAACTCGCGCAAAAGCTCGCGCTGTACCTCTTGTCCGCCAAGGCCCAGGCCAAGGCGCTGGAAATGGGCGGCCACTTCCCGTCCAACAAGAACGTCCAGGCGTCCGCCGACAACGCCGAGACGCTCAAGCGCTTCCAAGGCTACATGGCCAACGCTAAGATCCTGGACTGGGACCAGATCAACGCGGCCCGGCCCGCCTTCAACGCCCGCTGGAACCGCACGGTCGAACGTTGAGGCCAACGCGCGGCGTCCTGTGGACAACCCGCAGGCGCGCCGCGCCGGCCTTCCAGCAGCAAGGACACGCATGCGCCTCATCATCAATTCCGGCGGCCCCCAGGCGACAGAAGAATGGCGCGCGCATTTCCGCGCGTTCGCGCCGGAACTGGACGTTGCCGGCTGGCACGAAGACCCCGACCCCGCCACCATCGACTACGCCCTCGTCTGGGCCCCCGACGCCGGCCGCCTGGCCACCTTCCCCAACCTGAAACTCATCATCAGCGCCGGCGCCGGCGTCGACCACATCCTCGCCGACCCCGGCCTGCCGCGCCACCTGCCCATCGCCCGCATGGTCACCGCGCGCACCCAGACCGAAATGGCCGAGTACGTGCTCACCAGCGCCCTCATGATCACGCGCAACGTCAAACGCATCACCGACAACCAGGCCCGCCGCCACTGGGAATTCTTCGACTCCCTGCGCGTCGCCGCCGACGTGCGCGTCGGCATCATGGGCCTGGGCCACCTTGGCATCGCCTCAGCCCAACTCCTGTCCGGCGCAGGCTTTCCCGTCAGCGGCTGGTCGCGCGGCGCCAGCAGGCTCCCCGACATGCCGTCCTACGCAGGCCAGGACCAGTTCGCCGACTTTCTCGCCAACACCGACCTCCTCGTCTGCCTCCTGCCCGCCACCGAAACGACGCGCGGCATCCTCAACCGCACGACGCTGTCCCAGCTCCCAAAAGGCGCCAGCCTCATCAACGCCGGCCGCGGCACCCACATGGTCACCGAGGACATCTTGGATGCGCTGAACAGCGGCCATCTGGACCAGGCCATCCTGGACGTCTTCGAGCAGGAACCCTTGCCTGAAGACTCCCCACTGTGGACGCACCCAAGAATCACCATCACGCCCCACTGCGCGGCGATCCCCGACCGAAAGGAGCGCGCGCGCCACACCGCGCTGCTGATCGCAGCCAACGAGCGCGGCGAGGCGCTTCCCAACATCTACGACCCTCAGCGCGGCTACTGACGCCCAGTCACCGTGTCACGCAAGTCGGCTACTCGGCAAAACGTCACGGCACCCAGCGGAGCGCGCAGCGCCAACGTATGACGCAAGACACCGCGTAAGCGCCACCAGGCCGCCCGCGCGGCCGCCGTGGAGCGGGCACCGCAAGATCTTCCCTCCCAAGCACCGCCCGAGCATAAAAACGCCAAGCACCCCGCCCGCCCCAGCGATGCGGAAACTCGAACTAACAGAGCACGGTGTGGCGGCGGCCTTGGGGCGCGGGGCGTGTAGATGCGCCCGAGGGAATCTGAAGGGAGCCGAAGGCGGACGAAGATGACGAAGGGGCAGTCCGGAGCGAAGGCTCCGGACCGCAATCGTAGCCCCGCGTCCCAAGGCCGCCGCCGCGCCGTGCGTCTAAAGAACCGAACCGGCGCAACCCAGAGAAAAAAACCGCAAAATCTGCAAACCCCCAAACGCTAAATTGCCCCTACCAAGGAGCAACCCATTGAAACCCGCAACGCGATCCCTCCACGCCCAACGCCTGGACCCCGTCCTACGCTGGCTAGCCGCCAACCCAGACGCCCCGCCCGACCTGCACCACCTGGCCGACCTGGCCTGCCTATCCCCCTACCACTTCCACCGAGTCTACCGCGCCATGATGGGAGAAACGGTCAACGCCACCGTCCAGCGCATCCGTATGCACCGCGCGGCTGCCGCCCTGGCCGGCTCCGAAACCCCATTGAGAGATATCGCCCAACGCGCCGGCTACGAATCCGACGCCGCCTTCAACCGCGCCTTCGGCGCCCTCTTCGGCACCCCGCCGGGCCGGTATCGCGCCGCCCGCTCCCAGTCTTCCACCCCCAAGGAGTTGACCATGTACCCCGTCGTCATCGAGAACTTCCCCGGAACCACCCTGGCCGTCCTGCCCCACCGCGGCAGCTACCAGGACATCGGCCCCGTCTTCTCAAGGGCCTTCATGCTCGCCATCGGCCGCGGCATCGCCACCCCGGACACCATCGGCTACGGCATCTATTTCGATGACCCCGAGCAGGTCCCCGAAAGCCAGTTGCGATCGCTTGCCGGCATGCCCGTCGCGCCCGATGCCGACATCGGCCAGGAACTCGAACGCTTCGAAATCCCCGCCGGCCGCTGCGCCATCCTCACGTACACCGGCCCCTACAACGAAATGCGCAAGCCCTACGACTGGCTCTTTGCCGAATGGCTGCCGTCCAGCGGCATGGCCCCCGCGGACTTCCCCATGTTCGAGCAATACCTGAACGACCCGCGCACCACCCCGCCCGCGCAATTGCAGACCCGCATCTGCCTGCCGCTGCAATAGCAGACTGCGCCTCCTGCTACCCGAGCACGCCTGCCAGATATTGCCGCAGCCAGGCGTGCGCCGGATCGTCCTGATAGCGCTCGTGCCAGTACAACGACACCGCAATGGGCGGCAACGTCAGCGGCACTTTCTGCGTCACGATGCGCGCGCTGCCCGACATCGCCTTCGCAATGCTCACCGGCATCGTCGCGATCAGGTCAGATCCCTCTACGATGAACGGACACACCAGATAGCTGGACAGCGTCGCCACGATCTTGCGGCTGCGGTTCTGGCCCATCAGGATGCGATCGATCGCCGTGCTGAAGTAGCGCGTGTGCGCGGCCAGATCCAGATGCCCGTAGCTCAGGTAGGCGTCCAGGTTCCAGCGCTTGCGCAAACACGGATGCCCTTCGCGCACGATGCACACCGCCGGCTCCTGGTACAGAAAGCGCGTGCGCAGATCCGGCGCCGGGTCCGGAAAATAGCCCGCGATCAACTCCACATGATTGGTGTCCAGCATGCTCAGCCCGTGCTGCGGCCGCGCCGGCACGATCTGCAACTGGAAGTGCGGTGCGTCCACCGCAAGCCGCGGAATCAGCTTGGGCAGCAGCGTGTACTGCACATAATCGGTCGCATACAGCGACAGCGTGCGCGACGAATGCGCCGGGTCGAACGCCTCGCGGGTGCGCGTCGCGCGGTGCCAGCCCTCCAATAGCGGCTTGAAATGCTGGTGCAGTTCCAGCGCCCGCAGCGTCGGCTGCCACGCGCCGCCCTCGCGCACCAGCAGCGGATCGCCGAACAACTGGCGCAGCCGGTTCATTGCCGCGCTCATGGCCGGCTGGCTGATGTTCATCGCCTCGGCCGCGCGCGACACATTGCGGCATGCCATCAGCGCATCGAAGTGCAGAAGCAGATTCAGGTCCGGATTCTTCATCGCCGCGCGTCCATAAATGGCATCTATACAAATATAAACCTGTAGGACTGCTGTCATCGCGGCGCCAGGCCTAGCATGACTTCGTTGTTGCAGCGAACCAAGGTCGGACACGCATGATCCGGCCATAAGGAAGTTCTATCAACAAGGGGAAACCAAGCCATGAAAACAGGGCTACTTCGCAGTTGCTGTCGCATTGCCGCCGGCGTCGCGCTCTTTGCCGCCGCCGGAACCGCCAGCGCCGCCTGGCCTGACAAGGTCATCCGCATCGTCGTGCCGTTCGCGGCCGGCGGCTCCACCGACCTGGTGGCGCGCAAGATCGCTGAAGGACTGAGCCAGCGCCTGGGCGCCAACGTCATCGTCGAAAACCGGCCAGGCGCGGGTGGCACCGTCGGCACCGAGTACGTCGCGCGCCAACCCGCCGACGGCTACACCATCCTCATGGGATCGGTCAGCACGCACGGCAGCGCGCCCTGCGTCTATTCCAAGTTGCCGTACGACGCGGTCAAGGACTTCACGCCGCTGACGGTCGTGGCCACGATCCCCAACGTCATGTCGGTGAACCAGTCCGTCCCCGCCAACAACCTGCAGGAGTTTGTGGCCCTGCTGAAGAAAGAGCCCGAGAAGTATTCCTTCGCCTCCAACGGCCAGGGCACGTCCAATCACCTGGCCGCCGAACTCTTCAAGTCCACCGCCGGGGTGTCGATGGTGCATGTGCCTTACCGCGGCTCCGGCCCCGCGCTCATCGACCTGGTGGGCGGACAGATCAACATGATGATGGACGTCGTGATGACGTCGTACCCCTACATCAAGGACGGCAAGATCAAGGCGCTGGCGGTGACCTCGCCGCAGCGCTCGGCCATGTTGCCCGACGTGCCCACCGTCGCCGAGTCCGGCTACCCCGGTTACGAGGCCATGGTGTGGTTCGGCATGCTGGCGCCCGCCAACATGCCCGAACCCTTGCGCACCAAGCTGACCGACGGCCTGGTGCAGACCCTGCACGCGCCCGCCATGAAGACCTATCTCGAGCAGCAGGGCGCTCAGGTGTCGGACGTTGCGGGCCCGGCGTTCGGCTCGATGATCAAGGACGAAATCAGCAAGTGGTGCCAGGTGGTGAAGAAAGCCGGCATTCGTCTGGACTGACCCTCTTTTTTGGAAAGAACGATATGTATCGCATAGGGATAGACGTCGGAGGCACGTTTACCGATTTCACGATGATCGACGAGGACGCCGGCGTGGTGCACTTTCACAAGGTGCCCTCCACGCCGCACGATCCCTCCGAGGCCATCGCCACGGGCATCGGGCAGATGCTTGCGGATCATGGCGTCGCGCCTTCGCAGGTGTCGCACGTGGGCCACGGCACGACGGTGGCCACCAACCTCATCATCGAACGCAAGGGCGCGCGCGTCGGCCTGATCACCACGCGGGGCTTTCGCGACGTGCTGGAGATCGGCCGCCAGACGCGCCCGCACCTGTACGACTACAGCGTGGGCAAGCCGCCCGTCGCGGTGCCGCGCGAATTCCGCGCCGAAGTCGACGAGCGCGTCAACGCGGCGGGCGAGGTCCTGACGGCGCTGGACGAAGCGCAGGTGCGCGATGCGGCGCGGCGCTTCGCCAAGGCCGGCATCGAGGCCGTGACGATCTGCTTTCTGCATGCTTACCGCAACCCGGCGCACGAGCGGCGCGCGGCCAGCATCGTCCAGGAAGAAATGCCGGATGCGTACATCAGTCAGTCGTCCGAGGTGTTGCCCGAGTTCCGCGAATACGAGCGCCTGTCCACCACCGTGCTCAATGCGGCGGTCGGGCCGAAGATGGCGCGCTACCTGGAGCGTTTCCTGAAGCGGGTGCGGGAACTGGACATCGGGCATGAACCGCACACCATTCACTCCAACGGCGGCCTGATGTCGATCGCCACGGTGCGCCAGTATCCAGTGCGCACCTGCCTGTCCGGCCCCGCCGCCGGCGTGGTCGGCGCCGCGGCCGTGGGACGCGCCATCGGCAGCCTGAACCTCGTGACGTTCGACGTGGGCGGCACCAGCACGGACGTGTCGCTGGTGTGCGAAGGCAGGCCGCTCTTCACCTCGCATCGCCATGTCGCCGGCTATCCGGTCAAGACGCCGATGGTCGACATCCATGTCATCGGCGCGGGCGGCGGCAGCATTGCGTGGCTGGACGATGCCGGCGCGCTGAAGGTGGGTCCGCACAGCGCGGGCGCGGTGCCGGGCCCGGTGGGCTACGGCCGTGGCGGCCAGGAGCCCACCATCACCGACGCCGAAATCGCGTTGCAGCGGCTCAACCCCGTGGCGCTCTTGAACGGCCGAATGCCGGTGTATGCCGATGCGGCGCGCGAGGTCATCCGCGGCCGCGTCGCCGAACCGCTGGGATTGACCATGGAGGCGGCTGCCGAGGGCATCCTGCGCATCGCCGCCGCCAACATGAGCCGCGCGATCCGGGCGGTTTCCACCGAGCGGGGCTACGACCTGTCGCGCTTTGCGCTGTATGCCTACGGCGGCGCGGGTCCGCTGCACGCCGTGGAAGTGGCCGAGGAATGCGGCATCCCCGTGGTCATCGTGCCGCAGGAACCCGGCACGATGTGCGCGCGCGGCATTCTGCTCAGCGACATCTCGTTCGACTTCGTGCAAAGCGAGATATCGCTCGCCAGCCAGGACACGTGGCCCGCCATCACCGCCATCTTCGAAGGGCTTGCCGCGCAGGCGCGCGACTGGCTCGCGTCCGAACGCGTCGATCCCGCGCTGCGCGTGTGCCACAGCGCGATCGACGCGCGCTACGAGGGGCAGAACTTCGAGGTGCAGGTCAGCCTGGACGACACGGGCCCGGGCGGCTACGCGCAATTCGCGCGGCGCTTTGCAGAGGCCCATGAGCGCGAATACGGCTACACGGTGGACGATCGCAAGGTGCAGATCATCAATTGCCGCATGCAGGCGGTCGGACAGGTGGTGAAGGCGCCGCTCGCGCCACGCCATGTGGGCGGCACGCTGCAGGACGCGCGGCTGGGCGAGCGCAAGGCGTACTTCGGGCCGGCGCATGGCTGGCTGCAAACGCCCGTGTACGACCGCGACCGCGTGCCGACCGGCGCGCGCTTTCAGGGCCCGGCGCTGCTCGAGGAAATGAGCTCGACCACGGTGGTCGGCGTGGGCCACGAGGCCAGCGTCGACGAATTCGGCAACCTGATCATCCGTTTGCAAGGAGGCTCGCATGAACAAGCCTGATTCCATTGACCCGCGCGAGGCGGACAGCGCCTCGGTCCTGGCGGATCCGATCGGCATGGAGGTGTTCTGCAACCGCCTGCTGTCGATCACCGAAGACATGAACAACACGCTGGTGCGCGCCTCGTTCTCGACCAACATCAAGGAACGCAAGGATTGCTCGGTGGCGCTCTTTGACGCGGCAGGGCGGCTGGTCGCGCAGGGCACGCAGATCCCGCTGCACCTCGGATCGCTGGACGGCGCCATGCGCGCCATCCTGCGCACGTTTGCCGAAGACCAGATCCGCGACGGCGACGTGTTCATCTGCAACGATCCGTACCTGGCCGACGGCAGCCACCTGCCCGACATCAACATCATCACGCCGGTGTTCTGGGAAGGCACGCTGCGATTTTTTGCCGCCAACATCGCGCATCACTCCGACGTGGGCGGCGCCGTGCCTGGCTCTATCGCCGGCGGGCTGAAGTCGATCTTCGAGGAAGGCATCCGCATCCCCGCCTGCCGCCTGGCCCGCGCGGGCCAGACCGACGAGGACCTGCTGCGCCTCATCTGCGCGAACACCCGCGATCCGGAAGAGCGCGTGCTCGACCTGCGCGTGCAGATGGCGACCAACCGTCGCGGCGCGGCCGCGGTGCAGGGACTGATCCGCCAGATGGGGCTGCAAGCTGTGCTGCGCTCGGTGGACGACGTGATCGCCTATACGCGCAAACGCCTCTTGAACCGCATCGCCGAGCTGCGCCCCGGCAGCTACACCTTCCGCAGCGATCTTGACGACGACGGCATGGGCGGCGATCCGGTGCCCATCCAGGTGACGCTGACCGTGGGCCCGGACAATCTGCATTTCGACTTCGACGGATCGGGCAAGCAGGCGCGCGGCGCCATGAACCTGCCGTTCAATGCCCTGCGCGCCTGCGTCTACTACGCGGTGAAGGCGCTGCTGGATCCGGATCTGGCGCCCAATGCCGGGCTGTTCGACCCGATCACGCTGTCCGCGCCCGTGGGCACCATCACCAATCCCGAGCATCCGGCCGCGGTGGGCGCGCGGTCCATCACCGCGCAGAAGGTCGCCGGCGCGATCTTCGGTGCATTTCGGGGCCTGCTGCCGCCGGAAAAGACCATGGCTTCCAGCAACGACTGCTGCCCCGCCATCGTGTTCTCGGGCCGGTGGCGCGAGCGCGCGGGACACTTCGTGTACCTGGAAACCTTGGGCGGCGGCGCGGGGGCGCGATTCGATGCGGACGGCATGGATGCGGTGCATGTGCACATGACCAACACGTCGAACCTGCCGGTCGAAGCGCTGGAGAACGAGTATCCCCTGCTGATGGACGAGTACGCGATGATTCAGGACTCGGGCGGCGCGGGCCGCACGCGCGGCGGCATGGGCATCGCCAAGCAGATACGCGCGGTGGGACCAGGCATCGTGTTCTCGGCGCGCTCGGACAGCCACACCGTCGGCGTGGCCGCAGGCGTTGACGGCGGTGGAGATGGCCGCCGCGCGCGCCTGATCCGCAACTTCGGGACGCCGCAGGCCGAGGAGCTTTTTTCCAAGACCGCCAACATTGCGCTTGCGGCTGGCGATAGCGTGCGCATCGAAACGCCGGGGGCCGGCGGTTATGGCGCGCCGTCGGAGCGGCCGCGGGCGCGCGTGGAACAGGACCTGGCTGACGGCAAGATCAGCCCTCACGCGGCGCGTGCGGACTATGGGCTGTCCGCGTAGACCGAGCCGCGCGTCAACTGACGTTCAGGGTCATCGAGTACTTCATCTTGTCGTGCGGAAACGTGGTGATGGTGGCAAGCAGCAGCACGCCGCCGTCGCCGTAGTATCGGCGGGTGATGACAAAGCCCGGCGTGCCGGTATCGACTTGAAGTTGCCTGGCGATCGCCGCGCCGATCGGCGTGGCGGAGAACTCCTGGTTGACCTCGGTGATGCGGTCGCCGAAGTGGTCCTCGATCAGCCGCAGCAGCGAGATCCGGGACTTCACGTCCACCAGCACGTCCGAATGCGCCGGGTTCGTGTAGATGAGCGTGCTGGCGGCCGGCACGTCGGGATCGTCCAGCGTCTTGATCGAGTTGATGTGCAGCCATTCTTGCCCGGCTTCGCAGCCCAGCGTTTCGGCAAGGCGCTTGGTCAGCTTGACGGTGCGAACGTCCTGCACCAGCAGTGCCGCGTTGCGCGCGTACTGCAGCAGATCGGGAAACTGCGAGATGCGCTGCGTGAAACGGGTCGTCGCGCGGGCCGTTTCGACACGCGTGCCCACGCCCGGCCGGCGCGACACCACGCCCGCCACCGTCAGCATGCGGATCGCTTCGCGGATGGTGTGGCGGCTGGCGCCGAATTGTTCGCACAGTTCGTGCTCGGTGGGAAGCAGCGTCATGACGGGGTAGCGCCCGGAGCTGATGTCCTGCGAGAGCGACTGATAGATGCTCTTGTAGCGGGGGCCACCCGACATGTCTGCCGGGAGCGCCGCGCCGGGCCGGCCGCGGGCTTGCCGCTCCCCGCCGGGGCTGGCAGCGCGCTCGGAGGATCGGGTCATGAGGTTGGCTCCTTGATTGGTTTTATAGGGTTTGTCCGGACAATAACCGATTGACAAGGCAGTCATGCGGGATTCATTATTTGTCCGGACATTCATGTACGGACAAATTGTACGGCGGACATGAGGTCGCCGGGCAACAAATCAGTCGGTTCTTGCAGTTCTCTTCCAAAATTCGGGGGTTCTCATGAGCAAGGTACTTGCAGTGCTCGCGGCGGCGGCGGTAGCGGCCGGGCTGGGCGCAAACGCACAGGCGCAGCAGAAACTGGTGGTGGCCGGCTACGGCGGCTCGTTCGAAGACATCATGCGCAAGGACATCTTCCCGCCCTTCGCCAAGCAGCATGGCGTCGAGCTGGATTACGTGGCCGGCAATTCCACCAACACCGTGGCGCGCCTGCAGGCGCAAAAGAGCAACCAGCAGATCGACGTCGCCATCATCGATGACGGCCCCATGTACCAGGCCATTGCGCTGGGTTTTTGCGAACCCATCAAGAACCTGCCCGCCGACGACATCTACACCACCGCGCGCTACAAGGACGACAAGGCGGTCGCCATCGGCATCGTGGCCACGGGCATCATGTACAACAAGAAGGTCTTCGACGAGAAGAAATGGGCGCCGCCCACGTCCTGGAAGGACCTGAAGGATCCCAAGTACAAGAAGCAACTGGTCATTCCGCCGCTGAACAACACCTATGGCCTGCACACGCTGGTGGAATACGCCCGCGAAGGCGGCGGCGGCGAAAAGAAGATCGATCCGGGCTTCACCACGTTCAAGAACGAGGTCGGTCCCAATGTGCTGGTCTATGAGCCCTCGCCCGGCAAGATGACCGAGCTTTTCTCCAGCGGGCAGGCCACCATCGCGGTCTGGGGCAGCGGCCGCGTCAAGGCGTTTGCCGACACGGGCTTTCCGGTCGGATTCGTCTATCCGCAGGAAGGCGCCTACGCGCTGCTGTCTTCCGTGTGTCCGATCGCCAAACCCAATGCCAACCCGAAGGCGCAGGCCTTCGTCGAATACCTGGTGTCGCCCGAGGTCCAGGAAAAGCTCGCTTCCGCGTACGGCTATGGTCCGGTCAACAAGAAGGCCAAGGTCACGGACGATCCCCGTGTACCGCTGCCCATCGGCAAGCGCGCCGCCGATCTCATCGTGATCGACTGGGATACGGTCAACCAGAATCGGGACGACTGGAACAAGCGCTGGACGCGGGAAATCGAGCGCTGACGCGTGGGCATACGGGCGGCGCCACTGCCGCCCACCGGGAGCATTCATGACCTATCTTGTGCTTGACCGCCTGAGCAAGCGCTACGGCGACACTACGGCCGTCGAAAACCTGAGCCTGTCGGTAAACAAAGGCGAGTTCATTTCGCTGCTGGGGCCCTCCGGCTGCGGCAAGACGACGACCCTGCAGATGATTGCCGGCTTCGTCGAACCGTCCGGCGGCAGCATCGTGCTGAACGGCAAGGACGTCAGCAAGGTGCCCGCCAACAAGCGCGGGCTGGGCATGGTGTTCCAGAACTACGCGCTCTTTCCGCACATGACCGCGGCCGAGAATGTGTCGTTCGGCCTGGAGATGCAGCGCGTGAAAAAGGACGAGCGCCAGGCCCGCGTGGCCGACGCGCTCAAGCTCGTGGGCCTGTCGCATCTGGCCGACCGGCACCCGGCGCGCATGTCCGGCGGCCAGCAGCAGCGCGTGGCACTGGCGCGGGCGCTGGTCATCCGGCCCAGCGTGCTGCTGCTGGACGAACCGCTCTCCAACCTGGACGCCAAGCTGCGCGAAGAGATGCAGCTGGAATTGCGCAGCATCCAGCGCACGGTCGGCACCACGACCATTCTCGTCACGCACGATCAGTCCGAGGCGCTGGCGCTGTCGGACCGCATCGTGGTGATGAACCAGGGCCGCGTCGAACAGGTGGCCGAACCCTTTGCCGCGTACGAAGGGCCTGCCAGCCATTTCGTGGGCGGCTTCCTGGGCAAGGCCAACGTGTTCACGCCGCAAGCCGAGCAGTACGAGGGCGAGACCCGCGCGCGCATCGGCGAGGCCCACATTGGTCTGGCGGGCGCACCGGTGCCGCAGGGCGCGGTGATCGTGCGGCCGGAAAAGATCCTGTTTTCCGAGCCCGCGGCCTGTGCATTGCCGGGCCGCATGAAGACGCGCGTCTTCCAGGGCAACCATTGGTTGTGCCAGGTGGAGACGTCGGTCGGCGAAGTGATGGTGATCCGGCAGAACGACGGCGTGCCGGTGCCCGCCGAAGGCCAGACCGTGCATCTGCGCTGGCGCGCGCAGGACATGTGCGCCGTCGATCCGGCGGCCGCGCCGCAAGGCAACGCGTCATGAGCGCGCGCACCAATCCGTGGGTGCTGAGCGCCCCGGCGCTGGTGGTGTATGCCACGTTCCTCGTGGTGCCGATGGCGCTGGTGTTTCTGATCAGCTTCTTCGACTTCCAGTTCTACGGCGGCATCGAGGCCACCTTTACCTGGAAGAACTACATCGAGATCTTCTCGGACGGTTACTACTACGAGATCTACGCGCGCACGTTTGGCGTGGCCGCGGCCGTGACCGTGGCGTGCCTGGTGCTGGGCACGGCCGAAGCCTACGTGCTGTCGCGCATGGCCAACCCGTGGAAGGGCCTATTTTTGATGGTGGTGCTGGGCCCGCTGCTGATTTCGGTGGTGGTGCGCACGCTGGGCTGGGCGTTGCTGTTCGGGTCCACCGGCCTCATCAACAAGGCGCTGATGGGCATCGGGCTGATCTCCACCCCCATCGATCTCATGTACAGCAACCTGGGCGTGGGCATTGCGCTGACGCACGTGCTGGTGCCCTTCATGGTGATCTCGGTGTGGGCGTCGCTGCAGCGGATCAACCCCGCTACCGAGGCGGCCGCGCTGTCGCTGGGCGCCAGCCAGTTCACCGTCATCCGGCGCGTGATCGTGCCGCAGGTGATGCCCGGCATCCTCTCGGGCGCAATCATGGTGTTTGCGATGGCGGCCAGCTCGTTCGCCACGCCGGCCATCATCGGCGGGCGGCGCTTGAAGAACGTGGCCACCGCCGCCTACGACGAGTTCCTGAACACCCTGAACTGGCCGCTGGGCGCAGCGCTGGCCGTGGTGCTGCTGGTGGCGACCGTGGTGGTGCTGCTGTCGGCCAACCGCATCATCGAGCGCCGCTACGGAGCCGTGTTCAACCAGGCCGGAGGCTGACATGCAATTTCGCAACGGCCCCATCGGCCTCGTCTTCCACACGCTGTTCATCTTGTTCATCCTGGCGCCCATCGTCATGGTGTGCGCGGTGGCGTTCACGTCCGAAGGCTTTATTTCGCTACCCTCGGGCGGGCTGTCGCTGCGCTGGTTCCGCGCCATCCTGGACAACCCGCGCTTTGTCGATGCGTTCTGGTTCAGTCTGGGCCTGGGCACGTTGTCGGCCACGCTAGCCATCGGACTGGCCGTGCCCAGCGCATTGGCGATCGCCCGCAACCGCTTCACGGGCCGCGAAGCCCTGGTGGCGTTCTTCCTGTCGCCGCTGATGATTCCGCACGTGGTGCTGGGCCTGGCGTTCCTGAAGTTCTTCACGACCGTGGACCTGGCCGGCACGTATTTCGGCCTGGTCGTGGCGCACGTGATCCTGGTCATGCCGTATGCGCTGCGGCTGGTGCTGGCCTCGGCAACGGGCATCGATCCGGCGCTGGAGCGCGCGGCGCAGTCGCTGGGCGCGTCCAACTGGACGGCATTCCGGCGCGTGGTGCTGCCGCTCTTGCTGCCGGGCGTGGTCAGCGGCTGGGTGATCGCGTTCATCACCAGCTTCGACGAACTGACGATGTCGATCTTCATCGCCTCGCCGTCCACCACGACGCTGCCGGTGCGCATCTTCCTGCATATCGAAGACACCATCGATCCGCTGGTGACCGCCGTGTCGGCGGTGCTTATCTACGTGACGATCATTGCCATATTCATCCTGGACCGCGCGGTCGGCCTGGAGAAGCTGTTTGTAGGAAAGGGACGCTGATGACGGAAGAGAAAGAACTGGCGCCGCGCGCGCCCGTGCACCGCGGCATCTACGATGCGGCGGTGATCGGGGGCGGTCTGGTCGGATCGGCCGTGGCCTACGGGCTGCGCCGCCAACTGGACCACGTGGCCGTGCTGGACGAAGGCGACGTGGCCTATCGGGCTTCGCGCGGAAACTTTGGTCTGGTGTGGGTGCAGAGCAAGGGCATGGGCCTGCCGCGCTATGGCGTGTGGACCATGACGTCGGCCACCGGCTGGCCCCGGCTTGCCGCCCTGCTGCAGGAAGAGACCGGGGTCGACGTGCACCTGGAGCAGCGCGGCGGCCTGCACGCGCTCCTGAGCGACGAAGAGGTCGAGGCGCGCACACGCTTCATGAATACGCTGCTGGCGCAGCCGGGCATGGCGCAGTACGAATGGAAGATGCTCGATCGCGCCGAGGTCGCGGACCTGGTGCCGGGCATCGGACCCGAGGTGCGCGGCGCGACGTGGACGCCGGTGGACGGCATCGCCAATCCGCTCAAGCTGCTGCGCGCGCTGCACATGAGTTTTGCACAGCGGGTTGTGGATTACCTGCCGCAGCGGCCGGCGCAAAGCATCCGCCTGCGTGACGGCGTGTTTGAAATCGCCACGCCCGGCGGCACGGTGCGCGCGCACAAGGTGGTGCTGGCCTCGGGGCTGTCCAACAAGCAGCTTGGCGAGCAAGTCGGGCTGGATGTGCCGGTGCGGCCGCAGCGCGGCCAGATCGTCGTGCTGGAGCGCACGCGCCGCATGCTCGAGACGCCGTTGTCCACGCTGCGCCAGACCGACGAAGGCACGTGGCTCATCGGCGATTCGCAGGAAGAGGCCGGCTATGTGGACAACCTGGTTGGCCTGCCGATCCTGGGCACGCTTGCCGACCGCGCCGTTCGCACCCTCCCCGCGTTGCGGGACGTGCGCGTGGTCCGCAGCTGGGCAGCGCTGCGCGTCATGTCCAAGGACGGCTTTCCGATCTATCAGCAATCCGAAACGTGCCCGGGGGCCTTCGTCGCCACCTGTCACAGCGGCGTGACCCTCGCCGCCGCGCACGCGCTCAACTTGGCGCCCATGATCGCCGCCGGCAAGCTGGCCGACGACATGGCGCCCTTCTCGACCCGGAGGTTTCATGTTCAAGCGGCTTGACGAGGCGCAGCGGCAGGCGCAGGGCGCGCCGGTGCGGGTAACGGTCAATGGCGCCGAAATGCTGTGCCGCCAGGGCGACAGCGTGGCGGCGGCGCTCTTTGCGGGCGGCGTGCAGGCCTGCCGCGACACGGCCGTCAACGAGGTGCCGCGTGGCCCCTACTGCATGATGGGCGTCTGCTACGACTGCCTGGTCACCATCGACGGACAAGCGAACCAGCAGGGCTGCATGACGCCCGTGCGGGAAGGAATGAAGATCGAGCGCCAGTTGGGCGCGCGCAAGGTGCAGGCATGATCGACACGATGCAATGCGATTTGCTGGTGGTGGGCGCCGGTCCGGCCGGTTTGGCAGCCGCGACGCTGGCCGCGAACCTGGGCGTGGATACCATGCTGCTCGATGAGCAGCCCGCGCCCGGCGGCCAGATCTACCGCGCCATCACCACCACTCCGGTCACTAACCGCGGCATTCTGGGTGAAGACTACTGGCACGGCGCGACGCTGGTGCCGCCGTTCCAGAAATCGGGCGCGCGCTACGTGCCGGGAGCGACGGTCTGGGCCGTGGCGCAGCGCACCGCGCCCGAGCCGGCCGACGGTTTCGAGGTGGCGTACTCGGTGGCGGGCGAGGCCCGCATCGTGCACGCACGCCGCCTGCTGCTGGCCACCGGCGCACAGGAGCGGCCCTTCCCCATTCCAGGCTGGACGCTGCCGGGCGTCATCACCGCGGGCGCTGCGCAGATCCTGTTGAAGTCGTCCGGCGTCGTGCCGTCCGATCGCACCGTGCTGGCCGGTTGCGGGCCGCTGCTGTACCTGGTGGCCTGGCAGTACCTGAATGCGGGCGTGAAGGTCGATGCGCTGCTGGAAACCACGCCGCCGGGACGCATGGGACAGGCGCTGCCCAAGGTCTGGGGCTTTCTGCGGTCGCCATATCTGGGCAAGGGACTGAAACTGCTGCGCGCGGTCAAGGCAGCCGTGCCCATCGTCAAGGGCGTGACGGCGCTGGAAGCGCTGGGCGACGGCAAGCTGCAAAGCGTGCGTTACACGGCGGGCGGCGTCACCAAGATGTTGCCTGCGGATCAGCTGATGCTGCACCAGGGCGTGGTGCCCAACGTGAACCTGTCGCGCGCGGTGGGCGTGGCGCACCGCTGGAATGACGCGCTGGACTGTTGGGAGCCGGAGGTCGACGAGTGGGGCACGACGGCGGTGGACGGCATCGGCATGGCCGGCGACGGCGCGGGCATCGCGGGCGCGGTGGCGGCCGAACACCGCGGCCGGTTGGCTGCGTTGCAGGCCGCGCATCTGCTGGGCCGCATCGACGCCCGCAAGCGCGACAGCGAGGCCGCCGCGCCGCGCGAGGCGCTGGCGCGGGCTGTGCGGGGCCGCGAATTCTTCGACACGCTCTATAAGGCGCCCGAGGCATTCCGCCGGCCCACCGGCGACACCATCGTCTGCCGCTGCGAGGAAGTGACCGCCGCGCAGGTGCGCGAGACCGTCAAGCTGGGCTGCAGCGGGCCGAACCAGATGAAGGCCTTCCTGCGCTGCGGCATGGGTCCGTGCCAGGGCCGCTTCTGCGGCCTGACGGTGTCGGAAATCATTGCCGAGGAACGCGGCGTGCCAACCGAGGAAGTGGGCTATTACCGGCTGCGCTTCCCGACCAAGCCGCTCACGCTGGGCGAACTGGCCTCGCTGCCCCAGACCGACGATTCGCGCCAGGCGGTCGTCCGCCTGAAGAAATGACGGGTGGACACCATGACCGTTCACCCGCGGGCGGCTGAAGTCATCATCATCGGCGGCGGGCTGCATGGCAGCTCGGCCGCATTGCATCTGGCGCGCGCTGGCGTGCGCGCGCTGGTCGTCGAAAAGAACTACGTGGGGCGTCACGCCTCCGGCGTCAATGCGGGCGGCGTGCGCACGCTGTCGCGCCATCTGGCCGAAGTGCCGCTGGCGCTGGCCTCGCGCGAGATCTGGCACCGCATCGGCGAACTGGTGGATGACGATTGCGGCTTCGAGCAGCACGGGCAGGTGCGCGTCGCCGAGAACGCGGCGGATGCCGAGACGCTGCGCGCGCGGCTCAAGACCATGACCGATCACGGCTACACCCACGAGCAGTGGATAACGCGTGAAGACCTGCTGGAGATGATTCCCGCGATTGCGCCCACGGTGCAGGGCGGCCTGATCGCGCGCGAGGACGCGGCGGCCGATCCCTACCGCACCACCCTCGCCTTTCGCATGAAGGCCGCCAGCCTGGGCGCGCGCTTTCTGGAAGGCGTGCGCGTGCAAGGCGTGACGCGTCAGGACGGGCAATGGCGCGTGCAGACGGATGACGGCGTGTACACCGCGCCGCAGGTGCTGAACTGCGCGGGCGCATGGGCGGATCGCATCGCCGCGCAGTGGGGCGAGCCGGTGCCGCTGCTACCCATCAGTCCGATGATGCTCGTCACGCTGCGCATGGATCACTTTCTGGATCCCGTGGTGCTGGGCACGGGCCGTGCGCTGTCGTTCAAGCAGCGCACCAATGGCACCGTGCTGATCGGCGGGGGCCGGCGTGCCTGGGTGGATCGGGATGCCGAATGGACCGAACTGGATTTCCGCTCGCTGGCCGAGGGCGCACGCACGGTGGTGGACCTTTTCCCGCACATGCGCGACGCCATCGTGAACCGCGGCTGGGCCGGCATCGAGGCGGCCATGCCCGATGAGATCCCGGTGATCGGGCGCAGCAGCCGGCATGAGACCGCCTTTCACGCCTTCGGGTTTTCGGCGCACGGCTTCGAGCTCGGGCCCATCGTGGGCCGCATCATGGCCGACCTGATCACGACCGGCGCGACGGACCTGCCGATCGCGCCATTCCGGATTGAACGTTTTTCGGATGCCGCCAAGGCATCCGCCCCATCGACCAAGGAGTAAGACGAATGAACGATATCGTGCGCAGGGAAACCAACGAGCGCCTCTCCCGCATCGTGATTCACGGCGACACCGTCTATATCGCGGGGGTGACGTCGACCGCGGAGGGCGGCATCGAGGCCCAGACGCGCGACGTGCTGGCCAAGATCGACGGCTATCTGAAGCAGGCGAACACCGACAAGTCGCGGCTGCTGTCCGTGCAGATCTGGCTCAAGGACATCGCGCGTGACTTTGCCGGCATGAACGCCGTGTGGGCCGAGTGGGCGCTGCCGCGCGCGATGCCCACCCGCGCCACCTGCGAGGCCAAGCTGGCCTCGCCCGACATGCTGGTGGAGATCATCGTGACGGCCGCGGCGCAGCCGGCTTACGTCAGCGGGCCGACGTCTGAAAGCTGACTTCGCCGGGGCGGCCCGGCAGGTGCAGCGTGGCGGTGGCCGGCGGCGTGGTCGCCACCACCTTGCCCGCGCGCAGCACCATCAGGCGCGTGGCGCGCAGGCGCAATGCCTCGACCGCGTCGCGCGCCTGCAGCAGCACCAGGTCGGCGCGCTTGCCGACCGCCAGGCCCGTCTCGTCCAGGCCCAGGATCTTGGCGGGCGTGGTCGTCACCGCTTCAAAACAGGCGCGCATCGCGTCCTGTCCCGTCATCTGGCCCACGTGCAGGCCCATGTGCGCGACTTCCAGCATGTCGCCTGAACCCAGGCTGTACCACGGGTCCATCACGCAGTCGTGGCCGAAGGCGACCGGCACGCCTGCCGCCATCAGCTCGGGCACGCGCGTCATGCCGCGTCGCTTCGGATACGTGTCGTGGCGGCCTTGCAGCGTGATGTTGATGAGCGGATTGGCAATCGCCGACACGCCCGCTTCGCGGATCAACGGAATCAGCTTGGACACGTAGTAGTTGTCCATGGAATGCATGGACGTCAGGTGCGAGCCCGTCACCCGGCCGTAGAGGCCGAGCCGCTGCGTGTGATACGCCAACGTTTCAATGTGGCGCGACAGCGGATCGTCGCTTTCGTCGCAGTGCATGTCCACGCGCAGGCCGCGTTCTGCCGCCAGCTCGCACAGGATGCGCACGGATTCGGCGCCGTCCTGCATGGTGCGTTCAAAGTGCGGAATGCCGCCCACCACGTCCACGCCCATGTCCAGCGCGCGCTTCAGGTTGTCCAGCGCCCCGGGCGCGCGCAGCACGCCGTCCTGCGGGAAGGCGACCAGTTGCAGGTCCAGGTAAGGTTTGACCTTTTCGCGCACGTGCAGCAGCGCTTCCGTTGCCAAGAGGCGCGGGTCGCAGACATCCACGTGCGAGCGAATGGCCAGCAGCCCGCGCGCCACGGCCCAGTCGCAATAGGCCAGCGCGCGTTCGACCAGCGCTTCCTGCGTGAGCAGAGGCTTGAGCTCGCCCCACAGCGCAATGCCTTCGAGCAGCGTGCCCGACTGGTTCACGCGCGGCAGGCCAAAGGACAGCGTCGAGTCCATGTGGAAATGCGCGTCGACGAAGGGGGAGGTGACCAGTTGCCCGGCGGCGTCCACCGTCTGCGCGGCCTCGGCCTTCAGGGCCGGTTCCAGCGCGGCGATGCGGCCATCGGCCACGCCGATGTCGATGTTGGTGCGGCCGTCGGGCAGCGTGCAGTGCTTAAGAATCAGGTCAAGCATGCGTGTTCCTTGCGAAGAATGTCAGTGTCGTCATGGCGTCCCGTCACCGTTCGCCTTTGCGGTAAGGCTTCATCAAGGCCTGCGGGTAGGCGGCGCGGCGCGCCATGAACACCAGGGCCAGGATGGACAGGATGTAGGGCAGCATCAGATACACCTGATACGGCAGTTCGGGCATGCCCGGCAGCGCCGCGCCGCCTTGTTGCAGGCGCAGTTGCAGCGCGTCGAAGAACGCGAAGATCAGCGCGCCCAGGAGCGCCTTGCCGGGCCGCCACGACGCAAACACCACCAGCGCCACGCAGACCCAGCCCCGGCCGTTGACCATGTTGAAGAAGAACGCGTTGAATGCGGCCAGCGTCAGGAAGCTGCCCGCCACGCCCATCAGCGCCGATCCCGCCACGATAGCGCCGATGCGCAGGCGCGTCACGGACAGGCCCTGGCCTTCGGCGGCGGCGGGGTTCTCGCCCACCATGCGCACGGCCAGCCCCACCGGCGTGCGGTTCAGCACCCAGGCCAGGATCGGCACGGAGGCCAGCGCGATCAGCGTCATGGGCGTCTGCCCGGCCAGGACGGGGCCGATCAGCGGAATTCCCGCCAGGAACTTCATCTCGGCAAATGGGGTGATCGTCGGCGGCGCGGACACGCTGGGGAACGTGACGCGGTAGGCAAAGTAACTGAGGCTGGTGGCCAGCAGCGTCACGCCCAGGCCCGAGACGTGCTGCGACAGGCCCAGCGGCACCGTCAGCACGGCGTGCAGCAGGCCGAACACGGCGCCGGCCAGCGCGGCGGCCAGCACGCCCACGTACAGCGGCGCGCCCAGGTAGACGACCAGCCAGCCGGTAAAGGCGCCGGCCACCATGATGCCCTCGATGCCCAGGTTCAAGACGCCGGCGCGCTCGCACAGCAGCACGCCCAGCGTGCCCAGAATCAGCGGCGTGGCCAGGCGCAGCACGGCCACCCAGAACGCCGAGGAACTCATCAGATCCATCCATTCCATGGCGTGCTCCTCAAGCCTTGTTGCGGCGCAGGCGGTACTGCGCGAATAACGTCGCGACCAGCATGGCGAGCAGCGAAGTGGCGACGATGACGTCGGCGATGTAGTTGGGCACGGCGATGGCGCGGCTCATGCTGTCGGCGCCGACCAGCATGCCGGCCACGAAGATGCTGGCCAGGATCACGCCCAGCGGATGCAGGCCGGCCAGCATGGCGACGACCACGCCCGTGTAGCCGTACCCCGGCGACATATCCAGCGTGACGTAGCTTGTGCGCCCCGCGACCTCGATGGCGCCGGCCAGGCCGGCCAGCGCGCCGGACAGCATGGCGGTGCCCAGCATCACGCGGTTCACCGGCAGGCCCAGAAAGCGTGACGCATGAGCGTTGGCGCCCACCGCGCGCATCTGAAAGCCGAAGACGGTGTAGCGGTTCAGCAGCCACAGGCCCAGCGCCAGGCCGGCGGCCCACAACAGGCCCGTGTGGGCGCGCGTGCGTTCGATGAGCTTGCCCAGTTCCAGGTCGCCGTTCAGCGCCACCGATTGCGGCCAGCCCATCGCCATCGGATCCTTCATCGGGCCGTCCAGCATCATCGACACGAACAGCAGCACGATGAAGTTGCCCAGCAGCGTGGTCACCACCTCGTCGACGCCCAGGCGGGTTTTCATGATGGCCGGAATCAGCAGCAGCAACGCGCCGGCCAGCGCCGCGGCCAGCATCATGCCTCCAAACAGCACCGGCACCGGCAGGTCAAAGCCCGTGCCGTCATGCAGGCCGCCCACGGCCACCGCCGCCAGCGCGCCCAGGTAGAGCTGCCCTTCCGCGCCGATGTTGTAGAAGCGGGCGCGAAAGGCCACGGCACAGGCAAGGCCCGTCAGCATCAGCGGCGTGGCGCGCGTCAGGGTTTCGGACAGCGCGAAGCGCGTGCCGAACGCGCCTTCGAACAGCAGCGCGTAGGTGCGGCCGACGGGGGCGCCCGCCCAGGCCACCAGCAGCGTGCAGACCGCCAGCGTGAAGAGGATGGCCGCGATGGGCGCCAATGCCAGCGCAAGGCGGCTGGGCTCGGGGCGGCGTTCCAGGATCAGTTTCATGGGATGCTCAAAAGTGAAGAAAGCCGGGCGGTACGGTTCGCACCGTCACGCCCGGGTTCCCGTCATGGCCAGGCCGACGGTGGCCGGCGTCCATTCGGCCACCGGCTTGACCGCGACCAGCTTGCCGCCGCACAGCACGGCGATGCGGTCGGCCAGGGCAAAGATCTCTTCCAGGTCTTCGGACACCAGCAGCACGCCGGCGCCGCGGGCGCGGGCGGCCAGAAGCTGCTCGCGCACGTAGGCGACCGCGCCGATGTCCAAGCCCCAGGTGGGCTGATCGGCCACGATGAAGCGCGGCTCGCGCGCCAGCGTGCGGCCCAGGATCAGTTTTTGCATATTGCCGCCCGACAGGCTGCGCGTGCGCACGTCCAGCGACGCGGCGCGCACGTCGAACTGCTTGGCCAGCGACGCCGCGTAGGCCTTGCCCGCGCGGGCGCGGATCAGGCCATGACGCGCGAAGCGCTTGTCCTTCAGGTCTTCGACGATGGCGTTTTCCCACAAGGGGCTGTCGCCAATCATCCCTTCGCCGTGGCGGTCTTCCGGAATGCGGCCCACGCGCGCGGCGGTCCAGCCGGCGGGCGTCGTCGGCGCCGCAGCGTGTTCCGGACCCAGCCGGATCGTGCCGTCCGAGGGCTGTCGCAGGCCGGTCAGCACCGACACCAGCGCCTGCTGGCCGTTGCCGGCCACGCCGGCGATGGCCACGATTTCATGTGTGTGGACAACGAGGTCCAGGCTGTCCAGGCGCGGCGCGCCATCGCGGCTGTCGCGCACGGTGACCTGGGACAGCGTCACCACGGGCGCGGCCTGCTCGGCGGCCGAAGCGGCTTCGGCGCGCGGCATGACCACCTTGCGGCCCACCATCAGTTCGGCCAGTTCCGCCGGATTGGTGCCCGCGGTGTCGCGCTCGGCGACGAGCTTGCCTTGCCGCAGCACGGCCACGCGGCGCGATACGGCCATCACTTCGTCCAGCTTGTGCGAAATGAAGATGACCGCCAGTCCTTCGTCGACGAAGCCGCGCAACGTGGCGAACAGATCCTGCACTTCCTGCGGCGTGAGGACGGCGGTGGGCTCGTCCAGGATCAGCACGCGGGCGCCGCGGTACAGCGCCTTCAGGATCTCGACGCGCTGTTTTTCACCGACCGACAGCGTGCCCACGCGCGCGTCCGGGTCCACGCCCAGGCCGAAGCGCTGGCCCAGTTCGACGAGGCGCTTGCGGGCCTGGCCGCGGCCCGAGGCCAGCTTCCAGAGCGATTCGGTGCCCACCATGATGTTGTCCAGCACGGTGAGGTTGTCGGCCAGCGTGAAATGCTGGTGCACCATGCCGACGCCCGCCGCCAGCGCGGCGTCGGGCCGGCCGGCGGGCAGGGGCTTGCCGAAGACTTCGATTCTGCCGGCGTCGGCCACGTAATGGCCGAACAGGATCGACACCAGGGTCGATTTGCCGGCGCCGTTCTCGCCCAGCAAGGCCAACACTTCGCCCTGGCGCAGCGTGAGCGAAACGTCGTCGTTGGCCGTCAGGCTGCCGAAGCGTTTGGTGATCCCCGTCAGTTGCAGGGCGAGAGGCGCTTGATTCATCGTGCCGAGGACTTGGGTTCTTTGTCGTTGACCTTGACGGTGAAGCTGCCGTCCAGGATCGCCTTTTCCTTGGCCTGGACCTTGGCGATCAGGTCGGCCGGGATCTTCTGTTCAAAGGTGCCCAGCGGCGCGAGCGACGAGCCCTTGTGCTTCATCAGCGAGTACTGGCCGAAGTCTTCGGCCTTGAACGTGCCGGCCTTGACCTGCTTGAGCGCTTCGTCGATGGTCGGCTCCATGCTCCACAGCGCCGAGGCGACGACCGTCTCGGGGTACTGCGGCTGGGTGTCGATCACGTTGCCGATGGCCAGCTTGCCGCGTTCCTTGGCGGCGTCCGACACGCCGAAGCGTTCGGCGTACAGCACGTCCGCGCCCTTGTCGATCATCGCGAAGGCGGCTTCCTTGGCCTTGGGGGGATCGAACCACGAGCCGATGAAGGTCACGGTGAACTCGGCCTTCGGATTGATTTCCTTGGCGCCCTCGATGAAGGCCTGCATCAGCCGGTTCACTTCGGGGATGGGATAGCCGCCCACCAGGCCGATCTTGCCGGTCTTGCTCATGCCGCCGGCGATCATGCCGGTCAGGTAGGCCGGTTCCTGGATGTAGTTGTCGAACACCGAGAAGTTGGGCTGCTGGGGCTTGCCCGACGAACCCATCAGGAAGGCGGTCTGCGGATAGTCCTTGGCGACCTTGCGGGCGGCGGCTTCCACGGCGAAGGCCTCGCCCACGATCAGCTTGTTGCCTTGTTCAGCGTACTGGCGCAGCACGCGCTCGTAGTCGGCGTTGGTGACGTTTTCCGAGAACGTGTACTCGATGTCGCCACGGTCCCGGGCAGCCGACAGCGCCTTGTGGATGCGCGATACCCATTGTTGTTCGACCGGTACCGTGTACACGGCGGCGACCTTGGTCTTGGCGGGCGCCTGGGCCAGGGCCGCGCCCGAGAACAGCGTTGCGCCGGCCGCAGCCAAGGCCAGCTTGAGCAGGCCGCGGCGGGCGATGCCGCTGGCGGCCGAAAGGGAAAGGGATTTCATGCAGGTGACTCCTACGCGGGGAAGGACAGGGAATGGAGATGAGGGGGGATGACGCCCGCAGCACGGAGGGCGCTGCGGCCGGCAGGCATGCCGGGCAGATCGTGCGTGAACGGGGGCGTGGGCTCGGTCATCGGATGGGAGCGCCAGGCGGCGCTCCCGCCCGAATGGTCGAGTTCTCAGCCTGTCCTGGCGAAGCAATTTGTATGCCACGGGGCAGTCCCGCGACAAGGCGGGCAAACCTGATGGCCGGGCAGAATTATAGGCACCCTGGCGGGGAAGCGTGGCACCACATTGGTGCGCCGCGTCTCTGAAGGCGGGGCATGGGCGGGGATGCCGGGCGTGAATGGAACAGACCGTTGCCGCGCGGCTGGCAGGGTCTATGGTCCCGGCGCGCAGCCGCGCGCCTAAAATCCGCGGATGAGCCGCGCCGCGCGCGGCAAGCTGGAATTCCCATGCAAGATATTCAATTGCTGCTCGAGCAGTACGGCGGGTGGCTGGTGTTCGGCAACGTCCTCATCGAGCAGGCCGGGCTGCCCGTGCCCGCCTATCCCATGATCATCGCGGCCGGCGCGCTGGCCGGCGCCGGCGGCTGGCTTGTGCCCCTGCTGGCTGCGACCGCCGCCTGCCTCATCGCCGACAGCCTGTGGTACTGGGCCGGGCGGCGCTACGGGTCGCGCCTCTTGGGCGTGGTCTGCAAGGTGTCGCTGTCGCAGGATTCGTGCATCCGCCAGACGCAGCGCCTGTACCTGCGCATCGGCGTGCGCGCGCTGCTCGTCTGCAAGTTCCTGCCCGGTGCGGGCGCGCTGTCCACCGTCATGGCCGGGCTGACCAACACGCCGTACCGCCGCTTCTTTCTCTACGACCTGGCCGGCGCGCTGATCTGGGTGGGCTCGGCCCTGCTGCTGGGCGGCCTTTTCCACAGCGTGGTCAACGACGTGCTCGACATCCTGGGCACTTACGGCCCGATGGGGCTGGCGGTGCTGGCGGGCGTGCTGGCGCTGTACATCGTGGCGCGCTTTCTGCGGCGCAAGATCCTGCTGCGCAGCCTGCGCGTCATTCCGCGGCTGTCGGTGGACGAACTGATGCAGTGGCGCCAGAGCGGACGCGATGCGCTGGTCTTCGACGTGCGGCCAGAGGCCCAGCGCGACGCGGCGCGCATTCCGGGCGCCGTGGCCGTGGACCTGAAGCAGCCGCTGCCCGCGCTCGATCCCGGCGCGATCGATTCCGACATTGTGGTCTATTGCGCATGCCCCAATGAAGTGTCGGCCGCCCTGCTGGCCTCGCGGCTGCGTGCGGCCGGCTACCGCAAGATCTGGGCGCTGCGCGGCGGCTACGACGCCTGGGCCGAACGCGAACAGCAGGCCTGAAGCGTCCGGCGCATGGCCCCTCGGGAGGGCGGGCGCTGGGCGGCGCGCCAGACCCGGGCGCATAATGCGCGCATCGGCCCGCGCCCGACGCGGGCAGCCAACAGGAGACAGGCATGCGGTTGTTGTTCTTGGGCGCCGGCGGCACCGGCGGATACTTTGGCGGACGCGCGGCGCAAGCCGGCGCGGACGTGACGTTCCTGGTGCGCGAGCCGCGCGCCGCGCGCATCTGCGAACACGGACTGCGCATCCAGAGTCCGCTGGGCGATGCCACGCTGCACCCCAAGCTGGTCACGCAGCAGACGCTGAAGGACAGCTACGACATCGTCGTCTTGTCGTGCAAGGCCTACGACCTGGACAGCGCCATCGAGGCCATCCGTCCGGCCGTGGGTCCCGACACCGCCGTTCTGCCCATCATGAACGGCGTGCTCCAGTACGATGTGCTGGACCGCGAGTTCGAGCCGCATCGCGTGCTGGGCGGTCTGTGCCAGATCAACGCCACCCTCGGTCCCGAAGGCGAAGTGGTCCACCTGGGCAAACACGCCAACCTGGTGTTCGGTGAACGCGCCGGTCCTGCCCGCAGCGAGCGCTGCGTGGCGCTGGAGCAGGCGTTGGCGGGCGGCGAATACGTCAGCCGCCTGAGCGAAAACATCTACCAGGACATCTGGGAAAAGTACGTCATGCTGACGACGCTGGCCGCCGCCACCTGCCTGATGCGCGGCTCGGTCGGCGAGATCGCATCCACCGACGACGGCGTGGACTTCCTGCTCGGCCTGCTGCAGGAATCGCAGGCGGTCGCCGCGGCCTCCGGCCATACCGTGCGGCCCGAGGCGGACGCCACCGTGCGCAAGCTGCTGTCCGACCGCACCCAGCCCATGACTGCCTCCATGTTCCGCGACCTGCGCCAGGGCCTGCCCGTGGAAGCCGACCACATCGTCGGCGACATGGTTCGCCGCGCCCGCACGCTGGGCGTGGACGCCACCTACCTGCGCGTGGCTTATTCGCACCTGCAGGTCTATCAGGCGCAACGCGCCGCCCGCTGATCGCGGGGGCGGCCCCCTGTTCAAGCGGGGCCGCCGGGCGCACACTGATTGCGCGTGCCGCGGCGTGCGGCGCGCGTCCGGTCATCTCGCGCTGCCGCCGGTTCGCACCCATTGGTGCACGGTTTGCAAAAAACTCTTCCTGGTTAGCGGGTTTTTCGTTCGGATTTGACCGAATAGTATGGCTTGGCCTGAGCCGAAGCCCGCGCTGCCGCAATCGTGCGGCGGCCGCTCCCGGCCCATCCCTCCCAGGAGCAAGACCATGAAAATCGCATTGATCGGCATTACCGGCCGCGTGGGGTCCCGCGTGGCGGACGAATTGTTGAAGCGTGGCCACCAGGTGACGGGCATCGCCCGCAACCCGGCCGAGGTCAACGAGCAGCCGGGCTTGACGGTCCGCCAGGGCGATGCCACCGATCCCGAAGGCCTGACCCCGATCCTGGCCGGCCATGACGCCGTCATCAGCGCCACGCGTTTCGTGTCCACCGATGCCAAGCCCCTTCTGGCCGCCGTGAAGAACGCCGGCGTGCCGCGTCTGTTGGTGGTGGGCGGCGCGGGCAGCCTGCTGGTCGCGCCCGGCAAGATGCTGATCGACACCGCCGAGTTCCCGGACGCGTACAAGCCCGAGGCGCGCGCAGGCGTCGTGTTCCTGGACACGCTGCGCCAGGAAAAGGTGCTGAACTGGACCTTCCTGTCGCCCTCGGCCATGTTCGAGCCCGGCGAGCGTACCGGTTCCTTCCGCGTGGGCGACGACAACCTGCTGGCCGACGACGAGGGCAAGAGCTGGATTTCCATGGAAGACTACGCAATCGCCCTGGCCGACGAAGTCGAAACGCCGCGGCATTCGCGCCGCCGCTATACCGTCGGATACTGATCTTGCGCCGCGTTTGTTTGTAAACTGGCAGGCCGCCAGCCGGCGTCATTTGAGTAGTCCTGTATGCGTATGAAGTGGAAATCCTTGGCTGCCTGCCTGCTGGTCGCCGCCAGTTGCGTGGCGGCTGCGCCGGCGCTTGCGGCCGCGCCGCAGTCGAACAAGGAAATTGCCGTCGCGTTCTTCCGCATGATGTTCCAGGACCGCGATATCGACGAGGCGGTGCGCCTGTACGTCGGCCCGAACTACACCCAGCACAATCCGTACATGCAGGACGGGGTCGGGCCGATGGTCGACTTTTTCCCGCGCTACTTCGAGCAGCATCCGCAGGCCATCGTCGAGATCAAGCGCGTGATCGCCGAAGGCGACCTCGTCATGATCCACAACCTGTGGCGCGACTCGCCCGAAGACCGCGGCCAGGCCGTGGTCGACATCTTTCGTCTCGAAGGCGGCAAGATCGTCGAACACTGGGACGTGAGCCAGGAAATCCCCGAGAACCCCGCCAACAAGAACGGCATGTTCTAGGCTGCCCATGATCGAACCCGTCGACCTGCCCCGCGCCTATCTGCTTTTGAACCACGGCCCGACCGTGCTGGTGACCAGCGCGCACGGCGGCGCCCGCAACGTGATGGCCGCGGCCTGGGCCATGCCGCTGGACTTCAGTCCGCCCAAGATGCTGGTGGTGGTGGACAAGAACACCTGGACGCGCGAGCTCATCGAAGCCTCGGGCGAATTCGCGCTGTGCATCCCGTCGCGCGCGCAGGCGCACGCCACGCTGCAGGTGGGCTCGCACTCGGGGCGCGACGAAGACAAGTTCCAGGCCAGCGGCCTGACCACGTTTGCCGCCAGCAAGATCGGCGCGCCGCTTATCGAGGGCTGCCTCGGGTGGCTGGAATGCAAGGTGATTCCTGAACCCCACAATCAGCAGGCCTACGACCTTTTCATCGGCGAGGTCGTGGCCGCGTGGGCGGCGCCGGACGTGTTCTCGGGTAACCGCTGGCACTTTCCGGCCGATGAGCGCCGTTCGGTGCATTACGTGGCCGGCGGCTCCTTCTTCGCCACCGGCGAAGCCTTCAACGTCGCCGATCCGGAGTAAGGGCCATGCGCAGCGTGTATCTGGCGGGTTTCGACGTCTTTCTTCCGGATGCCGTGGCCCACGGCGAACGGCTCAAGACGCTGTGCGCCACCTACGGTTTCGAGGGCGTGTTTCCGCTGGACAACGCGGCGCCGCCGGAGCTGTCCGGACAGGCGCTGGCGCAGTGGATCTATCGCGCCAACGTCGCGCTGATCCGCCGCGCCGACATGGTGATGGCGAACCTGAATCCGTTTCGTGGCGCGGAGCCCGATTCGGGCACGGCCTTCGAGGTGGGTTACGCCATCGCCTGCGGCAAACCCGTGTGGGGCTATACCGGCCAGTCCGGCAGCCTGATCGATCAGGTGGCGGTGGGGGCGGCGGCCGACGACGGCGTATCGCGCATGGTCGACGCGCAGGGCCATACCGTCGAGGACTTCGGGCTGAGTCTAAACCTGATGCTGGCGTGCAGCGCGCGCATCGTGAATGGCGGTCCGGCGGACTGCCTGGCCAGCATGGCGCGCGAACGCGCCTAAGGCCGTGCGCTAGGGGCGGTGCGCTAGGCGCGCGCCGGCTTGGCTTTCTTGGCCGCCCTGCGCGGCGCGGCGCCGGCTGGCGCGCCCAGATACCCCATCACTGCATCCACCACCGCAGCCTCCAGCTGCTTGGGCGTGAAGCCCGCCGGCGGCGCCAGCGCGGCTGCATGCACCAGCGATTCCATGATCCGCAGCACCACGTAGGTCGCCAGATCCCGGTCCGCCTGCGCGATCTCGGCGCGATGCAGTTCCAAGAGATGCCGCATGCGGCGGTGAATATCCTGATCCGCCCGGCTATGTTCGTGCGGCTGGTCAAACAGCGGAAATTCCCGCTCCAGCACGCGATGCAACGCCGGCTCCAGCAGATGCGCGTGCAGCATGGCTTGCACGATTGCGCCCACACGCTCGCGCAGCGTGGCCGCCGGATTGCCGTTCAACACGTCGTCGATCACATCCAGCATCTGGTTGTCGTGACGGTCATGCAGCGCGGCGATCAGCGCGTTCTTGTTGGGAAAGTACTGATACAGCGAGCCCACGCTCACGCCGGCCGTTTCCGCAATCAGATTCGTGTTGGTGCCGGCATAGCCATGCGTGGCCAAAACGTGAGCGGTGGCCTGCAGGATGGTGTCGACGGTGTGCTGGGATCTGAGTTGGCGCGGCGATTTCCGGGGCTGGGGGATGACGGTCATGGGTGGGGCAAAAGGCGAGTATTCGCGCGGATTATGCCATCCGCATCGGGGCTGCGATGGCGCGGCCCCACCCATTGCGGCCGGTCAGACGGTGGCCGCCATCTCCAGGACCTCGTCATCGATCGCTTCGGCCTGGCCGTCCTGCAGCTTTTGCAGGTGGTCGGCCAGTTCGGCGATGGTCAGCGCCACCAGGCCCTGTTCGGCGGCGTAGCGCTCCAGCGCCGCACCGCGCATCATCGTGCCGTCGGCGTTCATCAGTTCGCACAGCACGCCCGCCGGACGCAGCCCGGCCAGCACGGCCAGGTCCACCGAGCCTTCGGTGTGGCCGCGGCGCGTCAGCACGCCGCCCGGTTGCGCGCGCAGCGGAAACACGTGGCCGGGGCTGACGATATCGTCGGCCTGTGCCGACGGCGCAATGGCGGCGCGGATCGTGGTCACGCGGTCGACGGCGGACACGCCGGTGCTCACGCCTTCGCGCGCTTCGATCGACACGGTGAAGGCCGTGGCAAAACGGCTCTGGTTGCGCTGGACCATGGGCGGCAGTTCCAGGCGGTCAAGGGTTTCGCCGGGCAGGCACAGGCAGACGATGCCGCTGCCGTCGCGGATGAGTTGCGCCATGACGGGCACGGTCAGCCGGTCGGCGGCCACGATCAGGTCGGCTTCGTTCTCGCGGTCAAAGTCGTCCATCAGGATGACGGGACGGCCCAGACGCAGATGATGCAGCGCGCGCTGCAAGCGGGCGGCAAAGGGCTGGGATGCCAGGCTGGGGAGGGGGGACTGCTGGGTAAAGGCAACGTTGGACATTGAAACGCTCTCGCAAAAGGATTGGGCGAAAAACGTTTCAGGGCTAATCGACAGCCGAACGCAATACGGCCAGGCGGGCGCAAACGCGCCCGGCGCAGCCGAGTATGTGCCGGCACATCTTCTCTCATCCGGACTATGACCGTCGGCCCTGGCTTCTCACCAGGTCTGCTGACCCCGGCCAAATAGCTGGCCGGGCGCTCGCGGGCTCGCCACATTGCATGGCATACCGCCGGTGGGGAATTGCACCCCGCCCTGAAGACGTACTGCATGTCGTGTTAACGACCGAATGATTGTACGCCTGTCCGCCGGACGGGATTGAATATGCTTATTGCAGTTGTGGTCTTCGGAAAGCGCGGGACTGGCCCCGTGTTGCCGTCAGGCTTCGGCGGCGCCGGCCTTTCTGGCCGCGGGGCCCTTATTGGTCTTGGTGGTCTTTTCGGTCTTTTCGGCCTTGGCGGGCTTCTCCACCTTCTCCGCCTTGTCGGCTTTCTTCGCCTTCTTGGCGGGCAGCGCCAGCATCGTGCCGCGGCACGGCGGCGTGCCACAGAGGCACTTGTAGCCTTCCTTCAGCGCCTTGGTGATGCGCCCATCCAGCACCAGCCCGTAGTCGTACGACAGCTCGGTGCCGCGCGCGATGTCCTCTAGCGCCACGATGTAGACGCGCTTGCCGTGCTTGCCTTCCTGCGCCTCGCAGTTGGGCTGGCAGGAATGGTTGATCCAGCGCGCGTCGTTGCCCTCGTCGCCGCCGTCGATCACGCGGCCGGAGCTGAGCGCGAAGAAGAAGGTGTGGAAGGGATCGTCCGGATTGGTCGGGTGACGGCGGTCGGCTTCCTTGGCGCTGATGCGCTTGCCGCCGTACTCGATGATGCGCGTGCCCGCGGGAATCTTGCGGGCGGCGAAGACGCCATTGCCGTGCAGCTTGGAGCGGCGGACTGCGTACCAGGGCTTGATCGGGGTGTCTTCGGTGGTCATTGAAGGTCGCGTGTGGCGTGAGACGAAACAGAATTATATCGGCGGCCTCTTTGCGCGATCACAGGCGTATAGTGAGCGCCGGCTTGTCCCTTGTTTGATATTCATCATGATCGTCCGTCCGCGGCCTTCCGCGCTGGCTTTGTTCTTTGTACTGCGCGGTTCCATCATCCCGCGCATCCTCAGCAGGATCATCGTCATCACGGTGCTCTCCTGCGTGGTGGTGTGGATGTACCACCGCCAGTTCTTCTCGCCCGCGCATCTGACCGCGGTGCCGTTCTCGCTCTTCGGGCTGGCCCTGTCCGTTTTCATGGGCTTTCGCAACAACGTCTGCTATGACCGCTGGTGGGAAGCCCGCAAGCAATGGGGCGACCTCGTCGTGCAGGCGCGCAGCCTGGCGCGCGAGAGCGCCGTGCTGCTGGCGGCCAGCACCGCCAACCCCTTGCAGGAGCGCCTGGTGCGGCGCTGCATCGGATTCGGCTACGGACTGGCGGCGCGGCTTCGCGGGCAGGACATGGTCGAGGCGGTGCGGCCGTGGGTGCAGCAGGACGAGCTGGATTCGCTGGCCGGCTGCCGCAACGTGCCCGATGCCCTGCTCCTGGCCATCAACCGGGATCTCGCGGCCTGCCTGCGGCGCGGTGAGCTGACCGACATCCTGTACCAGGGCCTGACCCAGCGCGTGGCGCAGTGCGCGGCCATCCAGGCGGCCTGCGAGCGCATCAAGTTCACGCCCTGTCCGTTCGCCTATTCGCTGCTCCTGCATCGCACGGCGTGGCTGTTCTGCCTGCTGCTGCCCTTCGGGCTGGTGGGCACGCTGGAATTCCTGACGCCGCTTGCGGTGACCATCGTCGCCTACACCTTCTTCGGCCTGGACGCGCTGGGCGACGAGCTGGAAGACCCCTTCGGCGCGGACGAGAACGACCTGCCGCTGTCGGCGCTGGCCCGCGTCATCGAGATCGACCTGCTCGAAGGCCTGGGTGTGCGCCCCTTGCCCGAGCCGGCGGTGCCGGTGGACTACGTCCTGCGCTGAAACAGCTGGACGGGGCGGCGGCTTACGACGCCGGCCCGGTCAGCGGCAGCTTGGTTTCCTTCAGCCGGCGCAGCACGAAGCAGGACTTGCTGTGCCGGATGCCCGGGATGCGGTAGAGCTGTTCGCGCAAGAGGCGCTCGTAGTCGCGGGTGTCGCGCACGGCGATGCGGATGTAATAGTCGTAGTCGCCCGACACCAGGAAGGCCTCCAGCACCTCGGGGATCTGCGCCAGCGCGCGGCCGAATTCATACAGCGTCTCTTCGCTGTGGCTCTCCAGGGTCACGTGGACGATGACCGTGTCCATGAAACCCAGGCTGGCCGGATCGATGTCCACGGTGTAGCCGCGGATGACCCCGGCGCTCTCCATGCGTTTGATGCGGTTCCAGCACGGGGTGGACGACAGGCCGACCGCCGCGCCGATGTCGTTCAGGCTGGCGCGCGCGTTGTCCTGCAGCACCTTCAAAATGGCCAAGTCGAACTTGTCGAGGTTCATTTTCTTTGATTCCTCCAAATCAAAGATGAATTTACTCCGTCCGCCCGTTATCTGTGGAAAAGAAGATAAAAATTCTTCGGTTCTCCCAATAAGATGGATAGCATGAACGATCGCCTGCACCCCACCGCCGCCGCCGCACTTGCCGCCACGGAAACCGCCACCGAAACCGCCCCTGAAAACGGGGCGAAGATTCTGCTCGACACGCTGATTGCGCACGGCGTCGACACGGTTTTCGGCTATCCGGGCGGGGCCGTCCTGCCCTTGTACGACGCCCTGTACGCCGAGCCGCGCCTGCGGCACGTGCTGGTGCGCCACGAGCAGGCCGCCGTGCACGCGGCCGAGGGCTACGCCCGCACCACCGGCCGAACGGGCGTGGTGTTCGTGACCTCCGGCCCCGGCATGGCGAACACGACCTCGGGCCTGTTGGATGCCATGTGCGATTCGATCCCGGTGCTGTGCATCAGCGGCCAGGTGGCCACGGCGGCCATCGGCACCGACGCTTTCCAGGAATGCGACGCCATCGGCATTTCGCGTTCCGTCACCAAGTGGAACACCCAGATCCGCGCGGTGGACGACGTGGCCGGCGTGACGGCCCGTGCGTTTGAACTGACGCGCCAGGGCCGTCCCGGTCCGGTGCTGGTGGATTTTCCCAAGGACGTACAGCTTGCGGTGCCGCGCGACAGCGGCGATGGCCTGGATGTGCCCTCGCAGCACAAGCTGGCCGCGCTGCGCGCGCGCCGCCAGTCGGGCAAGCTGGCGGCCAAGCTGCCGCAGTCGGCCGTGCGCCGCGCCGCCGCGCTGATCGCGCAGGCCAAGCGTCCCATCTTCTACGGCGGCGGCGGACTGGTGAACGCCGGTCCTGAGGCCTGCGAAGCGTTTACCGATTTGGTGCACCACACCGGCGCGCCTTGCACGCTGACGTTGATGGGCCTGGGCGCGTTTCCCGCGTCCGACCCGCAATTCGTGGGCATGCTGGGCATGCACGGCACGGTCGAAGCCAACCTCGCCATGCACAACTCGGACCTCGTCGTCTGCATTGGCGCGCGCTTTGACGACCGCATCACCGGCAAGCTGTCCGAGTTCTGCCCGCACGCCCGCAAGATCCATATCGATATCGATCCCGCGTCGATCAACAAGGTGGTGCGCGTGGACGTGGCGCTGGTGGGCGACTGCCTGCCGCTGGTGCGGGCGCTGCGCGCCGAACTGGGCGACACCAGGCTTGAGCCCGCGCGCCTGGCGCCCTGGTTCAAGCGCATCGACGCCTGGCGCGCGCAGGACTGCCTGGGCTTCACGCCCGCGCCCGACGCCATCCTGCCGCAGCACCTGATGTCGCGCCTGAACGCCGCGCTGGTGGACCGCGATGCCATCGTCTCCACCGATGTGGGCCAGCATCAGATGTGGGCGGCGCAGTATCTGCGCTTTGACCGCCCGAACCGCTGGTTGACGTCTGGCGGCGCGGGCACGATGGGCTACGGCGTGCCGGCCGCCATCGGCGCGCAGGTCGCGCACCCGGACAAGACCGTGGTCTGCGTCAGCGGCGACGCGTCGGTGCTGATGAACATCCAGGAACTGTCCACCGCCATGCAGCACGAGACGCCCGTCAAGGTCGTGCTGTGCAACAACGGCTACATGGGCATGGTGCGCCAGTGGCAGGAGCTGATCCACGGCGGACGCTACAGCCACAGCTACAACGCGTCGCTGCCGGATTTCGTGGCGCTGGCGCGCGCCTTCGGCTGGGGCGCGGCGCGCGTGGATGACCCGGCCAAGCTGGACGCCGCGCTGGCCGAATGCCTGGCGCACGATGGCCCGTACTTCCTGGACGTGGCGGTCACCGCGCAGGAGAACTGCTTCCCGATGATGCCCGCCGGGCATGGCCATCAGAAGATGATGCTGGCCGAAGGCGTCTGGTATCAGGACGAGACGACTTGAGCGTTTCAAGGTGAACGTAGGTGTCTGACACCCGTTGAGACGCAGCGGCAGGCTGGAGATCCTCTCCCTAGGGTGTCAGACACCGGCGCCAGCGCGGCACACGACAATTTCAGACATCCCGCCATCTTCAGAACTGAATAGACAGCCCGCCGTCCACCACCAGTACGTGACCGTTCACATACGACGCCGCAGGCGAAGCCAGGAACACCGCTGCGCCCGCGATTTCTTCCGGTTCGCCCCAGCGACCCGTCGGATTGCGTGAAGCTACGCGCGGCCCGAATTGCGGGTCCGCCACCATCTCCGCATTGGTCTCCGTGGCAAACGTCCCCGGCGCGATGGCGTTGCTGGTGATGTAATGCCCGCCGAATTCCGCCGCCAGCGCCCGCACCATCCCCGTCAGTCCCTGCTTGGCCGCCGGATACACGGCGTCGCCCGCCCGCGCCAGCTCCCCCACCACCGACGTAATCGCGATCAGCCGCCCGCCGCCCTGGCGCATCATGCGCTCGGCCGCGAACTTGGCCAGCAGCATGCCGGCCACCAGATCGGTGTCGATCAGTTCGCGGATTTCAGCCGGGCTGGTGTCCTGCAGCGTCTTGCGGTTGCGCGCACCCACGTTGTTGACCAGGATGTCCAGCCGCTCGTGCTCGCGGTCGATGCGTTCGAAGGCCGCCGCCATCGCTTCGTCGTCGGCCACGTCGAACGGCAGCGGATGCGCGTCCAGGCCCGCGCCCGTCAGTTCGGCCACCGCGGCATTGACCGCTTCAGCATTGCGGCCGTTGATCAGCACGCGCGCGCCGCAACCGGCCAGCGCCCGCGCGATGCAAAAGCCCAGCCCGCGGGCCGAGCCGGTCACCAGCGCCACCTGTCCCGTCAGGTCGAAATTGCGCAGATACGGAAGGGTCTTCATCTTTCGGGCCTCGCTCATTCCCGGAACTCCGGCGCCCAGTGCAAGAGCCGCCGTTCGATCCATGTCACACAATAGACCAGCGCGATGCCGACGATGGACAGCAGCGTCACGGCCGCAAACATGTCGGTGGCGTTCAGCGTCGCCAGCGCGGTGATCATCAGATATCCCATGCCCGTGGTCGAGCCCACGAACTCGGCCAGCACCACGCCGATCAGCGCAAAACTGATGGCGTTGGGCAGCGCGGCAAAGGTCCAGGCCGCGGCCGTGGGGATGCGCACCCGCCACAGGATCTGGCGCGGCGAGCCGCCCAGCGTGCGGCAAAAATCGACAAGCTCGCGCTCCACGCTGCGCCCGCCCTTGTAGGTGTTGAAGAACACCAAAAAGAACACGACGAACCACGACGTGACCACCTTGGACGCCAGCCCCAGCCCGAAGAACATGGTGATGAGCGGCACGAACGCGATCCGCGGCATGGAATTGAACGCCACGATGAACGGATTGAACACGTCGGCCAGAAAGCGGCTGCGGCTGAGCGTCATGCCCACCACGAAGCCGCTGCCCACGCCCACCACCAGGCCGACAAGTGTGGCCTGCAGCGTCAGCCACAGGTGCGGCCAGACCGAGCGCGGCCCGGGTTGCAGCCATTCCCACAACCGCACGGCGACGCGCGAGGGCTGGCTGATGAAAAAGGGATCGAAAAGCGTGTTCTGGGTGAACCACGGAATGCGCGTGAGGATTTCCCACGAGCCCAGGATGACGGCAAGGATCAGCACCTGCCACAAGGTGATGCGCACGCGGCGCGCGGCGTTGGCGCGGCGGTCCAGCCGCAACTGGTCCTGCAGGGTGTCGGCGGTATCCATCGAATTCATGACTGTCGGTTCAGGCGGCGGCGCGGAACTGCTGGCCCAGCACGCTCCAGAGGCTTTGCACGTGGGAGACGAACTGCGGCGTTTCGCGCAGCGTGAAGACGTCGCGCGGATGCGGGATCTGGATGCGCTCGTCCAGCAGCACGCGGCTGGGCGGACCGGACAGCACCACCACGCGGTCGGACAGCAGGATGGCTTCGTCCAGGTCGTGCGTGACCATCACGATGGTCTGGCCCAGCTTGCGCCAGATCTCCATCAGCTCTCGGTGCAGGTGGGTCTTGGTGTGCGTGTCCAGCGCCCCGAAGGGCTCGTCCAGCAGTAGGATGCGCGGCTCGACCGCCAGGCTCATCAACAGCGCCACGCGCCGGCGCATGCCGCCGGAGAGCTGATGCGGAAAGGCGTCGGCGAAGGCGCTCAGGTGGCCGAGTTCAAGCAGTTCGGCGACACGCTTTGCGATCCGGTCGGCCGGCACGCCCTGGAATTTCAACCCCAGCGCCACGTTCTTCCTGACGCTGAACCACGGCAGCAGCGTGTCCTTCTGGAAGATGTAGCCCAGCGCGGGCGGCACCTGCCCGTCCACCACGCGGCCGTCCACCAGGATGGTCCCGGTGGTGGGCTGCAGAAAGCCCGCGATCATGTTCAAGAGCGTGCTCTTGCCGCAGCCCGACGGCCCGACGATCGACACGAATTCGCCTTCGTTGATCGTCAGGCTGACCTCGCCAACGGCGTGCGTCGTGCCTTGGCGCGACTGGTACGCCTTGCCTACCTTGTCCAGCGTGATCATCAAAGGCCCCGGGCTTTGCGCACGAAGCTCATGTTCACGCATTTGGCGTAAGGCACGGTCTTGATCTCTTCATTGGAGAACTGGCGCCCGTCGCCCATGATGGCCGTCATGCGGTTGTACGCGTCCTCGGTGATGATGTTGTCCTTCAGGAACACCGTCTCCTTGTAGACGCCCAGCGTCTTCTCGATGGCGGCGCGCGGGAAGGCGCTCAGGTAATCATCGTAGATGACGTCGGTGATGGCGGCCGCGCTGTTGGCGGTGATGAAGTCCTGCGCCTTGACCATGGCGGTCACGAAGGCCTGCACGACCTCCGGACGCTTCTGGATGGTGTCTTCAAGCGTCAGCGCCGCGATGCCCGGCACGTCGCCGCCCATGAATTCGTTCCACGACGCTTCGGTGGTGGCGTCAAAGATGGGGACGCCCCAGCCTTCCTGGCGGGCCTGTTCCACCATCGACATGGTGGCCATGCTGGCCGCAACCGAGCCCGTCTTGAGCGCGCCCAGCATCGTCGCCAGATCGCCCAGCGGGCGGATGTCGACCTTGTCGGCCACGCCAGCCTTCTGCATCAGGTACAGCGCCATCAGCCACGTGCTGGACTGCGGCTGGGTCGCGCCCACGCGCTTGCCCGCCAGGTCCTTCAGCGACTTGATCTTGCCGCTGTCGAAGTCCTCGCGGCGCACGATGACGTTGGCGTACGTCAGCTTGCGGTCAAAGCCGAACACCAGCGCGGCGGGCTTGCCCGCGATGGTCAGCGCGGGCGCGGCGGTGGCCGCGGTGGCGCCAAAGGCGATCTGGCCGGCCGCCAGCAGCTGGTTGGTGCGCGGGCCGCTTTGCGAATTCAGATACTCGACCTCCAGGCCGCCTTCTCCGAAGAAGCCCTTCTTCAGCGCCACGTAGCCGGCCGCGAAAAAAGGGTCGATGCTGCCCTGGCCGTAAACGACCTTGCCCAGCTTGGGCTGCGCGAAGACGACGCGCCCATTGAGCAGGCCGATGCTGGCCAAAGCGCAAGCGCTCGCCGCCAGCACGCGGCGGCGGGTGGTGAAGTCGGAGCTACGGGTCATGTCGTCCTCGGAAGTTTCTGGGTTGCAGCTGTTTGGCGTCAACAATACCCCAGCGATTGCTGCCCAACAATGGAAAACGCCCGGTCTCCCGGGCGTTTGGTCGTGCGGCGCAGGCTGGATTACGCCGTGGTCTTCTTGGGCGCCGCCTTTTTCACGGCTTTCTTGGCCGCGGTTTTGGTGGCGGTTTTTGTGGCCGTTTTGGTTGCGGTCTTGGCGGCAGCCTTCTTGGCCGGCGCCTTCTTCGCAGCCGTCTTGGCCGCCGTCTTGGTGGCGGTCTTCGTTGCCGTCTTGGCCGGCGCGCGGGCGCGGCCAGGCTTCTCGGGACGGGGCTCGAACTCGAACCCGATCTTGCCGTCAGGCTGGCGCACCAGGAACGCCTTGAACTTGCGGTTCGTGCGGCTGGAGACAAAGCCGTCGAGCAGGTCGGTGCGGCCGTTGGTCAACAGCTTTTCCATCTGCTCGCGCGAGATCTCCTGCTGCAGGATGACCTTGCCCGACCGGAAATCGCACGACTTCTCGGGGCCCACCGATTTTTCGCAGACGTAGCTCATGCCGTGCTCGAAGACGCGCGACTGGCACTTCGGGCAGGAGCCCACCGGCGTGTGGCCGGAGAAGTCCACGGCTTCGTTGTCGTCCTCGTCGTTCTGGCCGAAGTCGAATTCCAGCTTGTATTCGTCGCTGATCCGCAGGATGGCCGCAAACGGCCGTCCCATCTTGCTGATGAAGCCTTGCAGCGGACCGATCTCGCGCTTGGCCAGCAGCTCTTCGACTTCCGGCAGCTCGAACGTGCGGCCGCCCGGGTGCTTGCCGATCGAAAAATCGCACGCCGTGCAGGCGTAGCGGCGGTAGTTTTCCTTGACCACCGCGCCGCACTTGGGACACGGCGTTGTCAGCGTGGCGTAGTCGCCCGGCACCGTGTCGCGCTCGTATTCCTTGGCGCGCTTGACGATCACCTGCGTCATCTGCGCGATCTCGCGCATGAAGGCCTCGCGGCCCAGTCCGCCCTGCTCGATCTGCTTGAGCTTGTGCTCCCATTCGCCGGTGAGTTCGGGCGAGGTCAGTTCGGCCACGTCCAGGCCCGACAGCAGCGTCATGAGCTGGCGCGCCTTGGCCGTGGGCACCAGGTCGCGGCCTTCGCGGCGCAGGTAGCTTTCGTTGAGCAGGCCTTCGATGATGGCCGCGCGCGTGGCCGGCGTGCCCAGGCCGCGCTCGGACATGGCTTCGCGCAGTTCCTCGTCGTCCACCAGCTTGCCGGCGCCTTCCATGGCCGACAGCAGCGTGCCTTCGTTAAAGCGCGCGGGCGGCTTGGTCGACAGGCCGACGGCCTCGATTTCCTCGGTACGCACGGTCTCGCCGTCGCCCACGGGCACCAGGTTGGCGTCTTCGCCCTGCGCTTCCTTGCCGTACACGGCAAGCCAGCCGGGGTTGACCAGCACCTTGCCGTCCGTGCGGAAGCGATGCCCCTGCACTTCGGTCAGGCGCGTGGTGACGCGGTATTCCGCCGCCGGGAAGAACACGGCCAAAAAGCGCTTGAGCACCAGGTCGTAGAGCTTGGCCTCGGCTTCGCTCAGGTCGTGTGGGATCTGCAGCGTGGGGATGATCGCAAAGTGATCCGACACCTTCTTGTTGTCGAAGATGCGGCGGTTGGGCTTGACCCACTGCTGGCTGACGACGGTCTCGGCGTGGCGCGACAGGCCGCCCACGGCGTTCGAGCCGCCCTTGGCCAGCGCGCGCATGGTTTCCTGCACCGTGCTGATGTAGTCCTCGGGCAGGTAGCGCGAGTCGGTACGCGGATACGTCAGGGCCTTGTGGCGTTCGTACAGCGTCTGCGCCAGCGCCAGCGTGGTCTTGGCCGAAAAGCCGAACCGGCCGTTGGCCTCGCGCTGCAGCGACGTCAGGTCGTACAGGGCCGGCGACATCTGGCTGGACGGCTTGGATTCCTCGGTCACGCTTCCCGGCTGCTCGCGGCAGGCGGCGACCACGCTTTGCGCGGCGGCGGCCGACCACAGGCGCGATTCGCGCTTTTCCGGGTCGCGGTCGTCTTTCTTGAATTGCGGGTCGATCCAGCGGCCTTCGTACAGGCCGGCGGCCGCCACGAAGGTGGCGCGCACTTCCCAGTAGTCGCGCGGCACGAAGCGGCGGATGCGCTCTTCGCGTTCGGCCACGATGGCCAGCGTGGGCGTCTGCACCCGGCCGACCGGCGTCTTGAAAAAGCCCCCGTCCTTGCTGTTGAAGGCGGTCATGGCGCGCGTGCCGTTGATGCCGACCAGCCAGTCGGCTTCGGCGCGCGAACGCGCCGCGGCTTCCAGCGGCTTCATCTGCGTATCGTCGCGCAGGCTGGCAAAGGCTTCGCGGATGGCGGCCTGCGTCATCGACTGCAGCCACAGGCGCTGGATGGGCTTGTTCACGCCGGCGTACTGAATGATGTAGCGGAAGATCAGTTCGCCTTCACGTCCCGCGTCACAGGCGTTGATGATGGCGTCCACATCCTTGCGCTTGGCAAGCCGGACCAGCAGCTTGAGGCGTTCGGCGGACTTCTTGTCGGTCGGGCCCAATTCGAAGGCCGGCGGAATCACGGGCAGGTGCGTGAAGCTCCACTTCCCCTTGACCGGATCGTTGGGCGCGACCAAGCTGAGCAAATGGCCGATGCTTGAAGCGAGAACGTAACGTTCGCTTTCAAAATAGTCGCCCTCGCGCGCGAAGCCTCCCAAGGCGCGTGATATATCAAGGGCCACCGAGGGCTTCTCGGCAATAATCAGCGTTTTATTCATGTGTTTCCAGTGGCGGTAGTCCCGCCGTATCAGCGCGGATAATAAGATCGGAGATTCGCCAGATGCAAGTCGGCACTGAAAGGCAAGCGGGATCCGAACTGCACGCTTGGCGTCAATTTTTGGCGCGAAGCACCTTGTGGCTAGGCGTTTTGCTGCTGGGCAGCGCTGCCGTCTGCTGGGTTGCCGCCAACTGGCAGGACATGACAAAAATGCAGCGCTTTGCCGGGTTGCAGGGCCTGTTGGCCGTCTGCGCGCTGGCCGCCGCGTGGTCCGGATTGCGCTTGCGCGCCCGGCCCGGCGTGCGGCGCAGCATCCCTGGCGCGCTGCTGGCATTGGCCGGCATTTTGCTGGGCGCCCTGCTCGCCCTATTAGGACAAACTTACCAGACGGGCGCCGATACCTGGGAACTGTTCGCGTGGTGGGCAGTGCTTCTGTTGCCCTGGGCGCTTGCCGCGGGTAGCCAGGCCGTGTGGCTGTTGTGGGCGCTGGTGCTCAATCTGGCGGTCGCGCTGTGGCTGGGCGAACGCGTCTTCACGTGGATGATGATCTTCGGCGGTCCGGGCCTGCCCAGCCTGGTCATGGCCGCATTGAACCTCGTCTTGCTGTTCGGCTGGGAAATGGCCGCGCGACGCTGGCGCGCCAGCACGGTCTTCGGGCCGCGCATCCTGGCCGCCATCGCGATCAGCGTGCTGGTGCTGGCCCTCATGTTCGGCGATTTCATCGTCGACGGCCTGGGCACCTACAACGGCGTCGCCTGGGTCGCCGCCACGCTGGGGCTCGGTCTTTACTATCAGCGGGGCCGGCGCGATCTCGTCATCCTGGCCATGCTGGCCGCCGGCGTCATCTGCGTGTCGCTGCGCGTGGTGGGCGAATGGCTGTGGCGGCTGGAGCCCGGCGCGTGGGCGGCGCTGCCGCTGGCCGCCTTGCTGATGGCCGAGGCCGTCGTGGCGGCCCGCTGGCTGCGCGGCATGAGCAACGAAGCGCCGGTCCCCGTGCCGGCCGCGGACGCGGAGCCGGCCGGCGCCTCCGCAGGCAATGCCGTCGATCCCGCCGAATCCAGCGCGCCCGTGGCGCAGTTGGCGCCCGCTGCCGTGCCGCGCGCCGAACCGCCCTGGTACGTGCAATGCCTGCTGGGACTGTCCGCGTGGCTGGCCACCCTGCTCCTCCTGCTGTTCGTCGCATTCTCCAACCTGATCACCACCGAAAGCGGCGCGCTGGTCGCCGGCCTCGTGCTCTGCGCCGTGGGCGTGGCGGTGCTGCGCAGCGATGCCGGTCCGTTCTGGCGGCAGTGCGGCACGGCCATGGCCTTCACGGGGCAGATCCTCATCATCTTCGGACTGTCCAGTTCGACCTCGTTCGCCAGCGCAAGCTTCTTCGTGCTGCTGATGGCGGCCGCGGTCTATGCGCTGGGACCCGACGTGATCCTGCGCTTTCTGAGCGGCCTGTTGATCGCGCTGGCCAGCGCCGGCCTAATATGGCGCGGCCTGTCGCCCGACCTCATGCGGGAAGACCTGATGGACGCCTGGATCCGTTTCGACGCGACCCGGGCCACCTTCCTGTGGCTACCCATCGGCGTCATCGGCGCATGGGCCACCGCCGTCATCTTCACCGTCAGCCACCGCGTGGGCGCGCGGCGCGGCCATGCGCTGCAGCCGCTGGCGTGGGCGTTCCTGCTGTCCGTGCAGGGCATGGTCTGGCTTGCAAGCGGCATTGCCGTCACCGAACTGCCCGCGATCTGGCAGCTTGCGCCGCGCACCGCTGCCCTGGTCGTCGCGGGCGCGCTCTTGCCGGTGGCCGCCGCGCTGGCCGTGCTGTGGCCGCGACGCCGCCTCCTGACCGGCGGCGTCACCTGGGGCGTGCCGATCGGCCTGTTGCTGCTGGCGCTGTTCTGGCTGCCCAGTCCGGGCGTCGGCTTCGCGCTGGCGTGGCTGCTGCTGGGATTTGGCCTGATCCAGCCGCGCGTCATGATCTTCGGCGCCGCCAGCCTGTTGGCGTACCTGGGTGTCTATTACTACCAACTGGAGCTGCCGCTGCTGCAAAAGGCGCTGTGGCTAAGCGGCGCGGCGGTGGTGCTGTTCGTGCTGCGTGCGGCGGTATGGCTGGTGCCGCGCCTGATGCGCACGCAGGCCCCGGTTCAAGCGCGTCCCCTGCCGCCGGTATCCCCGGCGCTGCGCTGGCGCACGGCGGGCATCCTGGGCGGCCTGGCGCTGGTGCTGGTCGCGGCCAACGCCGGCATCTGGGAGCGCGAAAAACTCCTGTCGTCAGGCAAGGTCGTCATCCTGGAGCTGGTGCCGGTCGATCCGCGCTCGCTCATGCAGGGCGACTACATGGCCTTGAATTTTGCGGCCGGACGCGAGGTGACACGCCTGCGGCTGGGCGGCAACCAGAACGACGCCGAAAGCGTCATGGGCTACGAGCCAGACGGCTACGTGATGCTGACGCCAGATTCGCGCGGCGTGGCGCAGGCGGTGCGGATCCAGTCCGACGTGCACCCGCATGCCGAAACCGAAGTGCCGCTGCGCTATCGGGTCCGTGGCAATGGTGTGCGCATCGTGACCAATGCGTTCTTCTTCCCGGAAGGCGAAGCCGCGCGTTACGAGGTCGCGCGTTTCGGCGAACTGCGCGTGGCCGACGATGGCGAAGCGTTGCTGGTACGGATGCTGGGGGCGGACCTGCAGCCGCTGTGAGCGGTTGCAGGGCCTACAGGGATCAGCCGGCCGGCAACGCGCGCGGCGGTGCGGTCGGCGTCAGCCCGGAAACCGCGCTGCCCAGCGCGCCGTGGCGTCCTGCAGGAATGACGTCACGTCCGTGGCGGCCAACGGCGCAAAGCCCAACGCCGCCCACGCCGCCTGCAAGGCCGCCAGCGGCGCGCGCGTATCCACCGCGGGGGCGCCATTCTGCTTGGACAGCTTCAGCCCGCTGGCCGGGTCCAGGATCAACGGCACGTGCAGGTAGCGCAGCGGCGGCAGGCCCAACAGACGGCCCAGCACGCGCTGGCGCGCCGTGGAACTGAGCAGGTCTGCCCCGCGCACCACGTCCGTCACGCCCTGCGCGGCGTCATCCACCACCACCGCCAATTGGTACGCCCATAGCCCGTCCGCCCGCCGCAGCGCGAAATCCCCCACCGCCTGCGCTACGTCCTGCTCCTGCGGGCCAAGCCAGCGGTCCTCGAAGCGCTCCACGCCGTCGGGCACGCGCAGCCGCCAGGCGCGGGCTTCGCGCCCCGCCGGCAAGCCGTGACGGCATGTGCCGGGATACGGTCTTTCCCCGTCGGCGCCCGGCGCGGTCTGACCGCGTAACGCCGAATCCGCGATTTCACGCCGCGTGCAGCCGCAGCCGTAGATCAGACCTTGTGCCGCAAGCGCGTCAAACGCCGCCTGGTAGGCCGCGTTGCGGTGCGACTGCCAGACGATGTCGCCGTCCCAGACCAATCCCAGCGCCTGCAACTGACCCATGATGACGTCCGCCGCGCCCGCCACCGTGCGGGGCGTGTCCACGTCCTCGATGCGTAGCAGCCAGCGCCCGCCCTGCGCGCGCGCGTCCAGCCAGCTGGCCAGCGCGGTCGCCAGCGAGCCCGCATGCAGCGGGCCGCTGGGGCTGGGGGCAAAGCGGCCGACGTAGGTCACGGGGACGGAATAAATGGCTCAAGCCCGCGCGGCCAGGCGCGCGGGCTGAAGGGTTGAATCAGGGTGTGCGGGACGGGGACGCGCGCTCAATGCAGCAAGCGGCCGCCTTCTTCGTCGAGCAGCTCTTCGAGGACCAGATTGTCGATCTCGGCTTCCTGGCTCCAGAGAACCATGAGGGCGATGATCTTGATCTTGGAGAGCGGCACGGGCGTTTCCGGGGAGGCCAGGCCCCGGTCGATCACGATTTCGCGCAGGGGCGCGGGCAACACGCCGGCCGATTCCAGGAAGGCGATGAAGCCAATGGACTCGGTGCCGAGCTGTTGGTATTCGTTCTCGGTGTAGATCCGGGTGCCGGACGAGGGCGCCTGTGCCAGATCGACGCACCGTTCGGTGGTCTCGGCCAGGCCGTACAGCCACCCGAGCGCGTCGTCGATGTCCTCGTGCTCGAAACCGGCAGCGGCAAGCCGCTTGGCGAGCACATCGGCAGCAGGACAGGCCTGAGGCGTGTAGTAATTCTCGAACAGATAGACCAGGATATCGAACATATGGCGCAGTTTGTGCCTGTTTGCACAGTCGGCCCGCATATCGGCAGACCAGCAAACATGAATTTTACTTTACGCCGATTTAATTTGCCGGGCAACCGGGGAAAAGGCGGATGTTGTAGGACGTCACCATGCGCCCAAGACCGCCCATGTTGCGCCCAAATGCTGACAAAATGGCTGATTCAGCAAAAAGGGGCGGGCCCGATTAGGTCCGCCCCTTTTTTTCATGGCGCCGCCTGCGCGGCGCGTACGTCATGCCGATTTCGGCGCATTTTCCAATTTCAGTTCGGCCAGCTGCCGGATGAATACCGGAATGCAGATGGCCAGTCCAATCAGGCCGGTGACGATGCCCGGCAGAATGGTCAGCAACGCGCCGATCGTGCACAGCCAGCGTTCCCAGCTCTTCATGGCGACCAGCATGTAACGCGAGAAGGCGGCCGACAGCAGCACCAGCCCGACCATGCAGCCGAACAGGGTCACGAAGAAGTCGTACCAGGTGAACCCCTGCACCGAGATCAGCAGCGACGGCGAAAACACAAACACGAAGGGCACGATGAGCTTGGTGATGCCCAGCCTGAACGCCGTGTTGCCGGTCTTGAAGGGATCGCTGCCCGCCATGCCCGCCGCCGCATACGCGGCCAGCGCCACCGGAGGCGTGATGTCCGCCAGGATGCCGAAATAGAACACGAAGAAGTGCGCCGCGATGGGTTGCACGCCCAACTGCACCAGCGTGGGCGCGGCAACCGCGACCATGATGAGGTAGTTGGCGGTGGTGGGGATGCCGCAGCCCATCAGGATGCAGACGATGCCCGTCATGATCAGCGCCGCGACCAGCGTCAGCGTCTGCATATTGGCGATGGCTTCGGGAATCACCGTGGCCGCACCGCCCGCGATGGCTTGGGCTGCCGAGATCACGATGTAAGAGATCTTGAAGCCCACGCCCGTCAGGGTCACCACGCCGATCACGATGCCGACCGTCCCGGCCGCGGCACCCACGGCCAGCGCGTACTTGGCGCCCGTCTCGAAGGCTTCGTACAGGTCGCGCAAGCGCAGGCGCTGGAACGGATTCAACAGACCCACCACGATGCAGCCCGTGATGCCCGCGAAAGCGGCCAGGTAAGGCGTGCGTCCGCTGGCCAGCACGCCGATCAGCAGCACCAGCGGAATCAGCGTCGGCCAGCGCATCTTGAACGACTTCTTGAGCTTGGGCATTTCCTCGGCGGTCAGGCCGCGCAGCCCTTCACGCTTGGCCTCGAAGTGCACCTGCATGAACATGCCGAAGAAATACAGGAAGGCCGGGAAGATGCCCGCGATCGCGATCTGCTGGTACGGGATGCCCAGGAACTCGATCATCAGAAAGGCTGCCGCGCCCATGATCGGGGGCGTGATCTGCCCGCCCGTGCTGCTGGCCGCTTCGACGCCTGCCGCGAAGTGGCGCGGATAGCCGATGCGGATCATCGCGGGAATGGTCAGCGAACCCACCGTGACCGCGTTTGCGACCGAGGAGCCGGACAGCATGCCGAACATGGCCGAGCCAAACACCGACACCTTCGCGGGGCCGCCCGCATAGCGTCCCGCAACCGTGGACGCCACATCCAGGAACAGTTGGCCCAGGCCGATGCGGGTGGCCAGCACGCCGAACAGCACGAAATGGAACACATAGGTCGCCACCACGCCCACCGCCACCCCGTACACGCCCTGACTCGTCAGGTACATGTGGTTCACGATCTGGGACCAGGTATTGCCCGCGTGCTGCAGCAGACCGGGGAAGTACGGACCAAACATGGCATAGGCCATGAACACGATCGCGATGATCGGCAGCGGCCAGCCCATTGCCCGGCGCGTGGCCTCCAGCAGGCCGATCAGCAGGATCGAGCCCATGAAGACGTCGATCGGCAGGGGGTTGCCGACGCGGAACGCCAGATCTTCAAAGATGTACGGGATATACAGCACCGACAGCGCCAGCGCGACGGCGATGATCCAGTCGTACAAGGGGATGCCGCCCGGCGCGTACCACGTCGACTTGGGCTCGCGCTGGTAATGCGACTTGGAAAAGCCGAACACCAGGAAGATCAGGCTGAGCACGAAGGCCAGATGCACGCCGCGGTGCGTGGCTTCGCGCAGCAGCCCGAAGCCGGCGGTGTAGTAGTGAAAGATCGACAGCGTGACCAGAAGGCCCGAGACGATCCAGGTGGCGGTCTTGTCCAGCGGCCGGAAGCGGATTTCCGAGTCGTACTTCTCCGCCAGCTGCTGGGTTTTCTCGTGGTCGATTTGCATCGCGGTGATTCTCAAGATGATTCAACAAGCAGGGCCGCGCATAGGCGGCCCTGCTCAAAGGCGGCAAAGAGCCAATGCCGCCACATAAAAACCTGCAACGATCCGCCACCTCATCAAAGGCAAGCAATCGGAATAAAGAACCCCGGCCTCCCTAAAGCGGGGCCGCGCGGATCCGGCTCCGCCGGTCCGCCACCGGCGCCCCCTGGGGGGAAAGCGCCTACGGCGCTTCGGGGGGGGCTTACTTCAGCAGGCCGATTTCCTTGTAGAACTTCTCGGCGCCCGGGTGGAACGGGATGCCGGCGCCCTTGATGGCGTTGTCGCGGGTGATCAACTTGCCCTTGGCGTGGCCGTTGTCCAGCGTCTTGCGCGTGGCATCGCTATACAGGGCCTTGGTGACGTCGTAGACCACCTGTTCGGGCAGCTTGGCCGACGTGACCATCTGCGCGTTGACCGAGATGGTCTTCACTTCGCCGACGTTCTGGTAGGTGTTGGCCGCAATGGTGTCGGGCGTGAAGAACTCTTGCTTGGCGCGCAGCGCGTCGATCTCGGGGCCGACCAGCGGCACGATCTCGATCCCGGCGCCGCTGGAGGCCAGTTCCGCGATGGCGCCGGCAGGCGCGCCGCCCACGAAGAAGAACGCGTCCAGGCCGCCGTCCTTGAGCTTGTCGCCGGCCTGGTTGGGCTTGAGGTATTCGGCCTTCACGTCCTTGTCGGTCATGCCGTACGCGCCCAGGATCAGCCGCACATCGACCAGCGTGCCGGAGCCCGGCTCATCCATCGACACGCGCTTGCCTTTCAGATCGGCCACGCCCTTGATGCCGGAGCCCTTGCGCGTGACAAGGTGGATGCTTTCCGGATACAGCGTGGAAATCAGACGCAGATCCTGCGCCTTGGGCTTGCCTTCGAACGTGCCGGTGCCGCTGTAGGCCCAGAACGCCACGTCCGACTGCGTGAAACCGGCCTCGAACGAACCGCCCATGATGCCGTTGATGTTGGCGACCGACCCGTTGGAGGCAACCGCCGTGGCGATCAGCTTGCCAGGCTGCGACACGGCGTTGGCGATGATGCCGCCGATCGGGTAGTACGTGCCCGCCGTGCCGCCCGTGCCGATGCGGAAGAATTGCTGGGCCTGCGCGGTGCCGGTGGCGCCCACGGCGGCGACCGCGACGGTCAGGGCGGTGATCCAATGCTTGAGTTTCATGCGAGCTTCTCCAATACGAAATGACAGGTCTGTCGAGTGACGAGGTGCGTCTTGTCATCGCCGGCGCGGCGTGGCCGCCTGCCGGAAATGGGCCTCCCCTTGGGGGCCGTTTTCATGATGAAATTCTGTCATGCCGCCCTCTGGTAGCCAATGGTTACGGGGCTATCGTTTACCTGGGGGTGCATTGCCCCTTTGGTTATGGGTGGTCCCGCTTTGGTTATGCGTGCGCTACCCCTCAAGCAGTCAGACTACGGAGTCATCACGATGTCCCAGGAAGTCATACGCGGCATTGCGCTGCCCCCGCCCGCACAGCCAGGCGATCCGCTGGCCCGCGTCGACACGCCCAGCCTGGTGCTGGACCTGGCGCCTTTTGAAGCCAACCTGCGCGCGATGCAGGCCTGGGCCGACCGCCACGACGTCGCGCTGCGCCCGCACGCCAAAGCGCATAAATGCCCCGAAATCGCATTGCGGCAGCTGGCGCTGGGCGCGCGCGGTATTTGCTGCCAGAAGGTCAGCGAGGCCCTGCCCTTCGTGGCCGCCGGCATCCAGGACATCCACATCAGCAACGAGGTCGTCGGTCCGGCCAAGCTGGCGCTGCTGGGTCAGCTGGCGCGCGTGGCCAAGATCAGCGTGTGCGTGGACAACGCGCACAACCTGTTGCAGGTCTCTGAGGCCATGGCGCAGGCGGGTGCGCAGATTGACGTGCTGGTGGAAGTGGATGTCGGCCAGGGCCGCTGCGGGGTGTCGGACGACGCCCTCGTGCTGGCACTGGCGCAGCAGGCGCGCGACCTGCCCGGCGTGAATTTTGCCGGCCTGCAGGCCTATCACGGGTCGGTGCAGCATTACCGCACCCGCGAGGAGCGCGCCGAGGTCTGCCGCCAGGCGGCGCGCATCGCGGCGTCCTACGCGCAACTGCTGCGCGAGAGCGGCATCGCCTGCGACACCATCACCGGCGGCGGCACGGGCAGCGCCGAGTTCGATGCGGCCAGCGGCGTCTATACCGAATTGCAGGCCGGCTCCTACGCTTTCATGGACGGGGACTATGGCGCCAACGAGTGGGACGGCCCCCTGGCGTTCGAGAACAGCCTGTTCGTGCTGGCCACGGTCATGAGCAAGCCGGCGCCCGACCGGGTGATCCTGGACGCGGGGCTAAAGTCCACTACGGCGGAATGCGGCCCGCCCGCCATCTTCGGCGAACCCGGGCTGACGTACACCGCCATCAACGACGAGCACGGCGTCGTGCGCGTGGAACCGGGGGCGCAGGCGCCCGACCTGGGCGCGGTGCTGCGCCTGGTGCCCTCGCACGTGGACCCCACGTTCAACCTGCATGATGGGCTGGTGGTGGTGCGCGACGGCGTGGTCGAGGATATCTGGGAAATCTCGGCGCGCGGCTTTTCGCGCTAATAAGTCCTTCTGAGGGCAGGCCAGCTGGCGCGGTGCACGGTCACGATCGACCGTGCACCCCTCATGCCCCGCCCATCCCGCGTTTCGCAAGAACGAAAAAAGGCCGGCGCGCCGTCAACGCGCCGACCTTTGGATGCAGCCCGCAAGCGCTTACTTGGCCTGCTGCTGGATCTTTTCCCCGCCCCTTTCAATGTCTTTGCCGGCACCTTCCATCGTGTTGCAACCGGCGGTCACGGCGGTAATCGCGAGCATCAGTGCAAGCCAAATACGGTGGGTCATTTTCTTCTCCTTCGGGCATTCATTGGACAGTGCGGGTCATGCCGATCGGCAGCCGCAATTACTTGTCCAGCAAGTCCCGTGCCTGATCCTTCGCTTCGCCTACGTTGCGCTGCACTTTACCCTCGGTCTTTTCCACTTTTCCTTCGGCTTCGGTGCGGGTGTTGCCCGTCACCTTGCCAGCTGTTTCCTTGATTGCGCCCTTCACTTCCTTGGCGGCGCCCTTGATGCGGTCCTTGTCCATGTCATCGATCCTCAGGTTTCAGGTGGGGTGAAACCGCGCCGGGGAAACCCGGAGTCCGGCGGCGGACAGGTCCAATATAGGAACCGCGCCGCACCCGCGATAGAGGCATGCGCACCAGGACAAGTGGTGCATTTTTACTTTCGGGTGGGCGCAAAAGGGAGTGCGTGAACGGCGCGACACCGCCTTCAAACGGGGGCGGAACATTCCGGTCAGCCCGCCGTCCTGATTGAGACGGCCAAGCTCACGCCGCCAGATTCGTCATCCCCAGGAACTGCCGCAATTCCGGCGTGGCCGGCGCCGTGAAAAGTTGCTCCGGCGGACCGATCTCGTGCACGCGCCCCTGGTGCATGAACACCACGCGATCACAGACCTCGCGCGCAAAGCGCATTTCGTGCGTCACCATCAACAGCGTCATGCCGTCGGCAGCCAGCTCGCGCACGACCGCCAGCACCTCATTGACCAGCTCCGGGTCCAGCGCCGACGTGATCTCGTCGCACAACAGCGCCAGCGGCTGCATCGCCAGCGCGCGGGCAATCGCCACGCGCTGCTGCTGGCCGCCGGACAGTTCGTCCGGCCAGGCGTCGAACTTGTGGGCCAGGCCCACGCGGGTCAGCATGGCCCGGGCCATGTCCTCGGCCTCGCGCTCGGGCACGCGCTTGGCCACCATGGGCGACAGCATCACGTTGCGCCCCACCGTCAGGTGCGGAAACAGGTTGAACTGTTGAAAAATCATCCCGACCTTCAGCCGCAGCGCGCGCAGGCGCAGCTCGTCGTCGCCCAACTGCGCGTCGGCGACCATGATCGCGCCGCCGTCGATCTGCTCCAGCCCGTTGATGCAGCGCAGCAGCGTGCTCTTGCCCGAGCCGCTCTTGCCGATGATGGCAATGACCTCGCCGGGGTCGACGCGCAGGGTCACGCCTTTCAGGACTTCGTTGTCGCCGAACCGTTTGCGGACGTCTTCAAGGGCGATGAGGGGCATGCAACTTCCTTTCCAGCCGGAGGCTTAGGCGCGACAGGGGCCAGCACAGCGCAAAGTAGATCAGCGCGGCGCAGGCATAGACAGTGAAGGGACTGAAGGTGGCGTTGGTGATCACGGTGGCCGCCTTCGACAGTTCCGTGAAGCCGATGATGGAGGTCAGCGCCGTGCTCTTGACGATCTGCACCGCAAAGCCCACGGTCGGCGCGACCGCAATGCGCAGCGCCTGCGGCAGCACCACGTAGCGCATCTGCTGCACGTAGCCCAGCGCCAGGCTGGCCGACGCTTCCCACTGTCCTTTCGGCACGGCTTCCACGCAGCCGCGCCAGATTTCGGCCAGGAACGCGCCCGACCACAGCGTCAGCGCCGCCCCGGCGGCCAGCCACGGCGGCACCTCCACGCCGATCAGCGACAGCCCGAAAAACGCCAGGAACAGCTGCATCAGCAGCGGCGTGCCCTGAAAGAGTTCGATGTACGCCCAGCTGATGCGGCGCATCGCCGCCACGCGCGACGTGCGCATCATCAGCGCCAGCAACCCCATCAGCGCCCCGCCCGCAAAGGCCGCCAGCGACAGCACGATGGTCCAGCGCGCCGCCAGCAGCAGGTTGCGCACGATGTCCCAGGTCGAGAACTCGATCATCTTGCCGCCTTGCGAAAAAGCCGCCGTCCGGTCAGGCGCAGCACCTGGCGCAGCAGCACCGCCAGCGCCAGATAGATCCCGGTCGTCACGAAATACACCTCGAACGCGCGGAAGTTGCGCGACTGGATGAAGTTCGCGGCAAAGGTCAGGTCCTCGGCCGCGATCTGCGAACACACCGCCGACCCCAGCATCACAATCACGATCTGCGAAGACAGCGCCGGCCAGATGCGCATCAGCGCCGGCTTGAGCACCACGTGCCGGAACACCTGCAGGCGCGACAGCGCCAGGCTGGCGCCGGCCTCGTACTGCCCGCGCGGCGTGGCGTCGATCCCGGCGCGGATGATCTCGGCGCTATAGGCGCCCAGGTTCAGCGCCATCGCCAGGCACGCCGCCTGCATCTCGCCCAGCTGGATGCCCAGCGACGGCAGGCCAAAAAACACGAAAAAGAGCTGGATCAGGAACGGCGTGTTCCGGATCAGCTCGATATAGGCGGTGACCGGCGCGCGCAGCCACGCCGGGCCCTGCGTGCGCACCCAGGCGCAGATGATGCCCAGGGCCACGCCCGCCACCGCGCCGAACGCGATCAGTTCGATCGTGACGCCGATGCCCTTGATCAGCACCGGCGTGTACTCGAACACCGAGGAAAAGTCGTACTGGTAAGCCATGGCGGCCTCGCGCAGCCTACAGATCCTTGGGCAGTTCGGCGCCCAGCCACTTCTGCGAAATCGCCGACAACGACCCGTCACGCTTGGCCGCGGCCAGGATGTCGTTCACGCGGGCGCGCAGCTTCGGTTCGTCCTTGTTCAGGCCGATGTAGCACGGCGAATTCTTGATCAGGAACTTCGTTTCCGGCTTCTTGGGCGGATTGCGCGCCAGGATCGCGGCGGCCACCACGTTGCCCGTCGCGATCATCGGCACCTGCCCCGACAGAAAGGCCGTGATCGTGCCGTTGTTGTCCTCATACCGCTTGAGCGTGGCGGACGCCGGCGCGATCTTGGTCAGCTCGATGTCTTCCACCGCGCCGCGCGTCACGCCAATGGTCTTGCCCGCCAGGTCGGCGGCGGACGACACCTTCATGTCCGCCGGGCCAAACACCCCATTGAAGAACGGCGCATAGGCGTCCGAGAAGTCGATGGCCTTCTCGCGCTCGGCGTTCTTGCCCAGGCTGGAGATCACCAGGTCCACTTTCTTGGTCTGCAAGTAGGGCACGCGGTTGGCGCTGGTCACCGGCACCAGTTCCAGCTTCACACCCAGTTGCTTGGCGATCAGCTGCGCCGTCTCGATGTCATAGCCCAGCGGCTTCATGTCGGCGCCCACCGACCCAAACGGCGGAAAGTCCTGCGGCACCGCAATCTTGATGACGCCCGCCTTGACGATATCGTCCAGCGCGTCGGCGTGCGACAGGGGCGCGGCCAGGATGCTGGCGGCGGCGCAAAGGGACAGCAACAGGGTTCTGCGTTTCATAAGGAACTCTCCAGGGCCCGCACTGCCCGGTTGGGTCAATGCGTTGCACACCAAGTCGGTATACAAAGCGAGGAGATGCAAGTTCTGTGCCATGTGGGCGTCCCGGGAAGAGGGCGCGCAAGGTTCGTGCAAACGCCCCGCAATAGTGCGGCGGATGCGCCGCAGACGGGCGTATCCGCACCGCTTTGGATCGCGCGGCCTCAGGCGTCCACGTAACCTGCCATCAAACCTTCAAACCACTCCTGAAACACGGTAAGCCGCCGCGTGCGCTGGCGGCGGTGCGGATACAGCAGCGATACCGGCATCGGCGCCGCGCGCGCGGCCGGCATCACTTCCACCAGTTCGCCCGCTTCAAGCAGATGCTGCACGTCAAAACGGGGTATCTGGATCAGGCCCAGCCCCGCCAGGCAGCAGGCGATGTAGCTTTCTGCGTTGTTCACCACCACCCGGCTGCGAACCGTATCCTGGCGCACGCCGCCATCGGCGGACACGGATTCCCAGGGCAGCTCGCGGCCGGTCTTCGGTGACGCATACCCCACGGCCCAGTGGCCGCCCAGTTCCTCGGGGTGCATTGGCGCGCCGTGCTCGCGCAGGTAAGCCGGACTGGCACAGTTGATCAGCGCAATGCTGCCCAGCGGCCGCACGACCAGACTGCTGTCGTGCAGCGTACCGATGCGCACCGCACAGTCCACGCCCTCCTGCACCAGGTCAATGGCGCGGTCAGTGGAACTCAACACCACCTGCAATCGCGGATGGCGGCGCAACAGGCCGGGCAATTGCGGCGCGATCAGCCGGCGCGCCACGCGGCTGGGCACATCAATGCTTAGGCGGCCCGACACCTGCCGCTCGCTCGCCTGGAACAGTTGGTCGATGTCTTCGACTTCCGTCAGCAGCGGCAACACGCGTTCCAGCAGTTGCTCGCCGTCGGCCGTCAGCCGCACCTGCCGGGTCGTGCGATGCAGCAGCCGCACGCCAAGCTGCGCTTCCAATTGCTGAATGGCGGCCGAGACGGAGGCCCGGGGCGCGTCCAGGGCATGAGCCGCCTTGATGAAACTGCCCATCTCGGCAACGTGCGCGAACACGCGATACTGGTCGAATCGGTCCATGAGCGGCCTGTGGCGATGCGGTGGGACGGGACAACGGAATTGCGCGCGCCCTCCCGTTGCCCGGGGGCGCGCGCAAGGCACCAAAGCATAGCCGCAATCGGGGGGCGCCCAGCCGCGTCAGGCGCTGCGCCAGATCGCCAGGGCAGCCAGCGCCGCCGGCACCAGGAATACGATCGCCAGAATCGGCAGTTCCTCGCGCACGCTGTACCCGGCATGGGTGACGCCCACCCACATGTTCACCAGCGACACCACCAGCCAGACGGGAATGAAAGCCTTGGCCGCCACCGCCAGCGCTGCCGCATCGCCGCCCCACAGCTTGCCAAAGAGCAGAAACACCCCCAGCAGTACCGCGCCGCCTCCGATCACCATTGCCATATGCATGCCGCGCTCCCTGTCCTGACACCTACTTGGTCGTGTAGCCGCCGTTGATAAGGATGGTCTGCCCCGTGATCCACCAGCCGTCGCTGACCAGATGGCGGATGAAGGGCACCACGTCCTCGATATCCGTCAGCCCCGTCTTGCTGAACGGCGACAGCGCCGCCGCGGTCTTGTGATATGCCACGGCGTCGTCGCCCTCGGCCGGGTAGAAGAACGGCGTATCCATAGGCCCCGGTCCCACCGCCGTCACCGAAATCCCCCGCGCGCCAAACTCCTTGGCCGCCGCACGCGTGAAATGCTCCACCGGCGCCTTCGTGCCCGCATAGGCCGCATAGAACGGCGTGAAGGCGCCCAGCAGCGACGTCACCAGCGTGCACACCTTGCCGTTGTCGTTGACGTGTCGGCCCGCCTCGCGCAGAAAGAAAAACGCCGTCTTGGAATTTACCGCCGTCATCTCGTCGTATTCAGCTTCGCTGATCTCGGTGAAGGGCTTCTTGAGCACCTTGCCCACCGTATTGATCGCGATATCCGGCCGGCCCACCGCCGCCACCGCATCGGCAAACAGCTTCTCCACCGCCGCCGCCGTCGTCAGGTCGCCCTGCAACGCCACGGCCTTCGCGCCCGCCGCCTGCACTGCCGCCACGGTCGCCTCGGCCTCTGCCTGGGATGCCGCGCTGTTGTAGTGGATCGCTACTGCGCGGGCGCCCTGCTCGGCCAGGTCGCGCGCAATCAGCCCGCCCAGATTCTTCGCCCCGCCCGCAATGATCGCGACCTTGCCCTTGATCGAATGGTCCGCCATGGAAAATCTCCTTCAGGTGTTTCGGATGTCGATGAAGCTTCGAGCTTAGGCAAGCGCCCGCGCCCGATAAACCACCTGAAGCTGGATGGATCATCCAGAAAAACCACCCAATCGCGGCGCGCGGTGTGTGCGGTGTCCAGCAACCGGCAACAAAAAAGCCGCCCCTATTGAAGGACGGCTTGTATCGACGGCTGTCGCCAATCGCGCTCAATCCACTTGCGCGCCCGACTGCTTGACCGCCTTGCCCCACTTATCCACTTCCGAGGCAATAAACGTCCCGGTCGCCTCAGGCGTCAGTGGCATCGGTTCGGCCCCACGGTCGCGGAAAAACTTCTGCATCTCCGGCGTATTCAACACCTGCCCGATCTGCTTGCTAAGCGCATTCGTAATCTCCGCAGGCGTGTCCTTGGGCGCCAACACCGCCGCCCAGCCAATCGCCTCAAACCCTGGGTAACCCGATTCCGCCACCGTCGGCACATTCGGCAACTGCGGCAACCGCTTGGCCGTCGTCACCGCCAGCGCCACGGCCTTCTTGCTCTGCACGTGCGGCAGGCCCGCCGTCACCGAGTCCACCATCAGCGGCACCTGGTGCCCCAGAAAATCCGCCTGCGCCGGGCCACTGCCCTTGTACGGAATGTGGCGAATGTCGATATTCGCCGCTGCCTTGAACATCTCGGCCGACAAATGCTGCGTGCCGCCAATACCCGCGCTGGCATACGCCAGTTCGCCCGGATTGGCGCGCGCCTGCTTCACCAGCTGCTGCAGCGAGGTAATGCCCGACGCCGGCGTCGCCAGGAACATCAGCGGCACCGAGAACACGCCCGACACCGGCGCGAAATCCTTTGTCAGGCTGTAGTTGATGTTCTTATAGAGCGTCTGGTTCACCGCCGCGGCGCTGCCCGCGATCACCAGCGTGTAGCCGTCCGGCGCCGCGCGCGTGGCCTGCTCCATGCCGATATTGCTGCCCGCGCCCGCGCGGTTCTCCACCACGATCGGCTGCTTGACCGCCGCGCCCAGCTTCTCGGCCAGCGCGCGGGCAAAGATGTCGGTCGCCTGCCCCGGCGGGAACGGCACGATCAGACGGATGGGACGGTCGGGAAATTCCGCGTGAGCGGGCGTCATGGCGGCGGCCAACGCCAGGCCGGCGGCAAGACTGGAAAGAATACGTTTCATGATTGGTCAGTAAAAAGCGACGGCGGACGGCGCGCGACGGGCGCATCGCCTGCATAAAATAGAGTGCCCGCGCTGGCAGCCCTTGTGAGGCCGGCCCGGGGCAGATCGGAGGGGTAGCGTCACGATAGCATCCCCCCGTCGGTGCTACATTTGCCTTTTCGCGCTTCCCCCGGGGAAGTTCCCCGAAATTCCCTTCATCCCCTGTCCTTACATCCCGCAGGAACCGCCATGGAATTCAGCCAGTTCAACGTCAACACCCTCATGGAGATCACCTCCCGCCCGGACCTCGTGTTCGTCAGCGGCAAGGGATCCTGGCTGGAGGATCACGCGGGCAAGCGATACCTGGACTTCGTGCAGGGCTGGGCCGTGAACACCCTGGGGCACTCCGCGCCCGAAATGCAGCGCGCGCTGGTCGAACAGTCGCAAAAGCTGATGAACCCGTCGCCGGCGTTCTACAACATCCCCTCGATCGAGCTGGCCCAGCGCCTGACCGGCGCGTCCGACTTCGACCGCGTCTTCTTCGCCAACAGCGGCGGCGAAGCCAACGAAGGCGCCATCAAGCTCGCGCGCAAGTGGGGCCAGGTCAAGAAGAACGGCGCCTACAAGATCATCACCATGAACCACGGCTTCCACGGCCGCACGCTGGCCACGATGTCCGCATCGGGCAAGCCGGGCTGGGACAAGATGTTCGCCCCGCAGGTCGAAGGCTTCCCCAAGGCCGAACTGAACGACCTGGAATCCGTGCGCAAGCTGATCGACGACAAGACCGTCGCCATCATGCTGGAACCCGTCCAAGGCGAAGGCGGCGTGCTGCCTGCCGCCAAGGAATTCATGCAAGGCCTGCGCAAGCTGGCCGATGAAAACCAACTGCTGCTGATCGTCGACGAAGTGCAAACCGGCATGGGCCGCACTGGCAAGATGTTCGCCTACCAGCACTTTGACGTCGTCCCCGACATCATGACGCTGGCCAAGGGCATCGGCGGCGGCGTGCCGCTGGCCGCCCTGCTGGCCCGTCAGGAAGTCAGCGTCTTCCAGCACGGCGACCAAGGCGGCACCTACAACGGCAACCCCCTGACCACCGCCGTCGGCGTCGCGGTCTTCGACGCGCTGGTCGCGCCGGGCTTCATGGACGCGGTCAACGCCCGCGCCAAGCAACTGTCCGAAGGCCTGCTGGCCATCTCGGCCAAGTACGGCATGAAGGGCGAACGCGGCATGGGCCTGCTGCGCGCGCTGGTGATGGATCGTGATGATGGTCCGGCCATTGTCGAAGCTGCGCGCAATCAGGCGCCGGAAGGTCTGCTGCTGAACGCGCCGCGTCCGAACCTGCTGCGCTTCATGCCCGCGCTGAATGTGACGGCCGAGGAAGTGGATTCGATGCTGAAGCAACTGGATGCGCTGATTGCGCAGGTGCGTAAGGCTTGATGAGGTTTAGAAGGGTGTGAATGCAGGGGCCGCGATTATGCGGCCCCTGTTTTTTTGGGTTGATTGGATCGCCGTTGAGGTTGGGTATGCGGCTGCGGGTTGGGACACGTTAAGGGAATCGAATGGACGCGAAGGAATTTGTCGGCAACTGGAATGCGCTGCGGGGCGAGCTGTTAGAGACGTTCATGGCGGCGGACGGCGGGAGCGCGGTCGCGGCAAAGGTGCGGGGGCTGGGGTTGTCGCCGTCGCAGCTTGAGGGCGTGCGTGGCGTTCTGGATCTGGCGCTGCGGGACACGATGTATTCGCTGCTGCTGGGGTTGGATGGGGCGGCGAGTATTGGCGATAGCCAGGAGCAGTTCACCATCGCGGGTGAGGATGGGGTGGTGATTGAGGATATTGAAGCGGAGGCTTGGGAGTGCTTCCATGGGGATGCGGGCGTTTGCGGTTGATTCGCTCGATTCAAAAGGCTCGTCCTTCTGTGGTCGCCGTTACGGGAGTTTGAAGATGTCCAAGTCGCCTGCTGATGATGTGGTGTCGATCTATCGGGAGCATGCCGACGCGTTTGTGCGGCAGCGAGGCACGGGGCTGATCGAGCGCGCGTGGCTGGATGCGTTTCTGGCGCTGCTGCCGGGGGCGAGTCCGCGGGTGCTGGATATTGGGTGCGGGTTTGGGGTGCCGATTGCTCAGTATCTGATTGAGCGTGGGTGCCGGATCACGGGTGTGGATACGTCGGTGCCGTTATTGAATCGGGCGAAGGCGGCGTTTCCTGAGCATCAGTGGGTTGCTGGGGATATGCGCAAGATGCCGGTTGCGGGGCCGTTTGATGGGTTGATCGCTTGGCATAGTTTTTTTCATTTGTCGCCAGAGGATCAGCGGGGGATGTTTGGGGAGTTTGGGCGGTTGGCTGCGCCGGGGGCGTTGTTGATGTTTACGAGCGGGCCCGGGTTGGGTGAGGCGATTGGGGAGTTTGAAGGGAGGCCGTTGTATCACGGGAGTTTGGAGGGGGCGGAGTATCGGGAGTTGTTGGCGGGGAGTGGGTTTGAGGTGGTGCGGCATGTGGTGGAGGATGCCGGGTGTGGGGGGACGACGGTGTGGTTGGCGAAACGGATTGAGGATAAGGAAATGGTTCGCCCGGAGCGCTGAGCGAGGTCCGAATTACATCGGTGCGTGCATCGGAAGCGAACGAATTGAGCTGGAGAGCCAGCCGTTCCGTCGTCTGATATTGGCGGCTAAGGAGTTAACCGACGGAGAGTGGCTGGCCATAATTAGGGGTACGGCTGGCGGGTGCGACGAACCGTTTCCCGGATAGAGGGAAGAAGGCGCTCAGACGGCTATCGGCTCATGAAAAGGAAGAGCGGAAGATGAAGAAGCGGAACTTGTATGCCGAGATCGCGGAGGGCTTTGATGCGCTCTCTCATCTGCGAAACAGTAAAACCACCTCGGTTAATGTTCCAGCCCCGGGCGCCAGTCTAGCGAAACCACAGTCTTGCGCCTGGGATTCCGAAGATACCGTGGGCGACTCTGATGCGTTTGCAGACGAAGATATCATTGGCCGTCCTGTTCTGGAATGTTAATTCTCGTTAGCGCTGATCGACTCGGGTCTGCTTTCTGCCAG
>NZ_JAGXJZ010000210.1:0-497 GCF_019091095.1 Achromobacter sp. GbtcB20
GTCTCGTACAGCTGAAGCTTAGAGGCTTTTCTTGGAACCACTTCCGATCACTTCGCAAGCAATGCTCGCTCGTGCCATACCCTTGATTTACGCGCCCGGATTTGCCTAAGCGCCATCTTCGATACAGCAACAGGGACATCCAACACCCTGATGATTTTCCGCGATCCGTCCCCCCATCGCACTGTACGACGGTGCTGGAATATTAACCAGCTTCCCATCAGCTACGCATCTCTGCCTCGCCTTAGGGGCCGACTCACCCTGCGCCGATGAACGTTGCGCAGGAAACCTTGGACTTACGGCGAGGGGGCTTTTCACCCCCTTTATCGCTACTCATGTCAGCATTCGCACTTCTGATACCTCCAGCAGCCTTTACAAGCCACCTTCACAGGCTTACAGAACGCTCTCCTACCGCGTGCACTAAAAAGTGCACACCCGCAGCTTCGGTTTATCGCTTAGCCCCGTTACATCTTCCGCGCAGGACGACTCGATCAGTGAGC
>NZ_JAGXJZ010000211.1:0-496 GCF_019091095.1 Achromobacter sp. GbtcB20
GGCTTATCTCTACCGGGCTGTCGACTCGGCCGGCAATACCGTCGACTTCCGGCTCAGCCCGCGGCGCAACGTCGCTTCGGCCAAGGCATTCTTTCGTAAAGCCATACGTTCTCAAGGCCGGTTACCCGAGACTATTACGCTGGACAGTTATGCCGCTTCCCACCGCGCCGTTCGCGAACTTCAAGAGCAGGGACGTCTTCCTGACTTGACGAAGCTTCGCTCGTCAAAATATCTGAACAATCTGATCGAGCAGGACCATCGCAATGTCAAATCCAGACTTGGACCGATGCTGGGCTTGAAAAGCTTCACTTCCGCTACCACGACAATACAAGGCATTGAGCTCATGCATCGCATTCGCAAAGGGCAGTTCGACCTACGAGGTCTGGGAACTCAGGGGCAAACTTCGTCCGAAATCTGGGCAGCTGTTCTGGCTGCGTGAACTCAGCCGGCGCACCGGCAGGTTGGCGTGCCTTTGTCCATAATTTGCACCAGAGCC
>NZ_JAGXJZ010000212.1:0-495 GCF_019091095.1 Achromobacter sp. GbtcB20
AGCACCTTGATCTCCCTGGCCCCCGGCGCCGAACGCCCGGCCAGGCTGCGCACTTCGCTCGCCACCACCGCGAAGCCGCGGCCCTGCTCGCCCGCGCGCGCCGCTTCCACGGCCGCGTTCAGCGCCAGGATGTTGGTCTGGAAGGCGATGCCGTCGATGACGCCGATGATGTCGACGATCTTCTGCGAGGATGCCGTGATCGAGCCCATGGTGTCGATCACGCGCGCCACTACCGTGCCGCCCTGCTCGGCCACGTCCGAGGCCCTGGCCGCCAATTGATTCGCCTGGCGCGCGTTGTCGGCGTTCTGCTGGACGGTGTCGGTCAGTTCGCGCATCGCGCCGGCCGTGTGGCCGAGCGCGGCGGCCTGCTGCTCGGTGCGACTGGACAGGTCGAGGTTGCCGCTGGCGATCGCATGCGAGGCGGCCGCCATCGCCTCGGTGCCGGCGCGCACTTCGGCGACGATGCGCATCAGGCTGGCGTTCATGTGCCGCAGG
>NZ_JAGXJZ010000213.1:0-494 GCF_019091095.1 Achromobacter sp. GbtcB20
CGCGTAGCCGACCGCCAGCGCGATCACGATGGCGCTGCTGCGCAGCCAGACCACGCGGGTGCGGTTCAGGATCACGATGATCGCCAGGACCAGGCCCGACAGGAGCAGGTTCTCGCCGTTGGCGAAGCTGCCGTTGGCCATGGCGCCGAAGCCGCCGCCCATGCTGATCAGGCCGACCTTGATCAGGGTGAGGCCGATCATCAGCACCACGATCCCGGTGACCAGCGGCGTGATCATGCGCTTCACGAAGGGCAGGACGCGCGAGACGCCCATCTCGACGAAGGAGCCGGCCACCACCACGCCGAAGATCGCGGCCATCACCGCTTCCACCGGCGTGCCCTGCTTGACCATCAGCGAACCGCCGGCGATCAGCGGGCCGACGAAATTGAAGCTGGTGCCCTGGACGATCAGCAGGCCCGCGCCGAGCGGACCGAAGCGGCGACACTGGACGAAGGTGGCGATGCCGGAAATCACCAGCGACATCGAGACGATCA
>NZ_JAGXJZ010000214.1:0-494 GCF_019091095.1 Achromobacter sp. GbtcB20
GTGGTCGAGGGGTCGGCCTGGTGGAAGGACGTGAACAGCCGCCCCAGCTCCGCGGGCGCGATGCCGATGCCGCGGTCCTCGACCTCGAAGCGCACCACGGTCTCGTGGCCGTAGGCGCGCACCGCTCTGGCCCGGATCGTAATGTCGCCGCGCTCCGAGAACTTGATGGCGTTGCCGACGAAGTTGAGCAGCACCTGTTCCAGGCGCAGGGGGTCGCCGCGCAGCGGCCGGGCCAGCTCGGGCTCGACGTCGAACACCAGGCGCAGGCCCTTGGCGGCGGCCGCCTCGCCCAGCTGGGTCTCGAGGTTGCGCATCAGGGCCTCGAGCCGGAAGTCGAGCACTTCGAGCTCCAGCCGGCCGGCCTCGATCTTCGAGAAATCGAGGATGTGGTCGATGATGCCCAGCAGGTGCTGGCCGGAGTGCCAGATCTTCTCCAGGTAGTCGCGCTGCTTGGGCTCGAGCGCGGTCTTCAGGGCCAGGTGGGTCATGCCGAT
>NZ_JAGXJZ010000215.1:0-493 GCF_019091095.1 Achromobacter sp. GbtcB20
CTTCGTGCTGCACAAGATGCAGGTCCTCTCGCGCCGCACCGAGACGGTGGCCGACGACCTCGTCGCCAAGATGCTGCGCAAGACCTACATCGCCGGCATGCTGGCGGTATCGAGCTACCTGGGCTCGCTCGTGCTCGATCTCAGCGACCGGCAGCGCCTGGTGGTGTCGCGGGTGGCGATCGCGGCGATCATCCTGCAGCTCGCGATCTGGGGCGACACCCTGCTGCGCGCCTGGCGCGACCGCTACCTCGCCAACGGCGACAACCCGCGCAAGTCCTCGCGCACCATCGTCTGCTTCCTGCTGCGCCTGGCGCTGTGGGTGATCGCCTTCCTGATGGTGCTCGACAACTTTGGCTTCAACATCACGGCGCTGGTGGCCAGCCTGGGCATCGGCGGCATCGCGGTGGCGCTGGCGGTGCAGAACATCCTCGGCGACCTGTTCGCCTCGCTCTCGATCATGCTCGACAAGCCCTTCGAGATCGGCGACTTCATC
>NZ_JAGXJZ010000216.1:0-491 GCF_019091095.1 Achromobacter sp. GbtcB20
GCCCCCTTTCTGCATGGTGCCGACCATCGTCATGGTGTCGAGCGGGAAGGCCTCCAGGGCCTCGCGCGGCCGCTCCAAGTCCGGCTGCGGCGTGCTGCGCGCCTGCGCCAGCCGGCCGGCGACGGCCAGCTTGGCGGTGCTGAACGGATCGACCGCCTCCTGCTGGTTGTAGGCGTAGGGGATGAATTCCTACGAGGCCGGCAGCGGTTTCACTTTTGGCTTCGTTTCGCGCTTGACCTGGTCCATCCAGCTGCGCACCTCGCGCACGTCGCTGTCGCCGCAGCCGGCCAGCAGCGCGGCCATCGTCAGCAGCAGTGCGCCATGGGTCTTCGTCATTTCTTCGCCCCTTTGGCTTTTTTGCCCTTGCCCTTGGCCTTCTCGCGCGCGGCCCTCTGCGCGGCCAGTTCCTCGGCGTCGAGGTAGCGGAAGGTCTTGGCGATCGCTTCCAGCTTCAGGCTGCCGTCCTTGTTGGTTTCGATCGCCATGTTGTT
>NZ_JAGXJZ010000217.1:0-489 GCF_019091095.1 Achromobacter sp. GbtcB20
CAGCAAGCTGCAGACGATCGACCGCGACCTGCGCAACGTCGTCTTCGGCCAGGACCCGGCGATCGACGCGCTGGCATCGGCCATCAAGATGGCGCGCGCGGGCCTGGGCAAGCAGGACAAGCCGATCGGCTCCTTCCTGTTCTCGGGTCCGACCGGCGTCGGCAAGACCGAGGTCGCCAAGCAGCTGGCCTTCATCCTCGGCATCGAGCTGATCCGCTTCGACATGTCCGAGTACATGGAGCGCCACGCCGTGTCGCGCCTGATCGGTGCGCCGCCGGGCTACGTCGGCTTCGACCAGGGCGGCCTGCTGACCGAGGCCATCACCAAGAAGCCGCACGCGGTGCTGCTGCTGGACGAGATCGAAAAGGCCCACCCGGACATTTTCAACATCCTGCTGCAGGTGATGGACCACGGCACGCTGACCGACAACAACGGACGCAAGGCCGACTTCCGCAACGTGATCATCATCATGACCACGAACGCGGGCGC
>NZ_JAGXJZ010000218.1:0-489 GCF_019091095.1 Achromobacter sp. GbtcB20
ACCCGGCGGAGGCGGTCCGCAGCGTGACGTCATTCGGCGCCTTGATCAGGCGCTTGTCGTTGGCATGGTCCATCCACATGGTCGTCTGCTGGTTCCACCCCTGCCCGTTGTTGATGCCATCGTTCGCCTTGTAGGCATCCTTGTTCCAGCTGAACAGACGGGCCCGGACCTGGCTTTGCAGCCGCGTGTCCGAATACGAGGACGGACGTACGGTACGCTCCCACGCCGCATAGCGCGCTGCCTGGATGGTCGTGGCCTGGATGTCATGAAACTTGCCGATGTACCAGATGCCCAGGAATAAGCCGATCGTCGTCAGCGCGATCACGACGAATTCCACCATGGCCTGTCCCGACTGCGATGAAGGCATGGCCGGCGGGTTTTTCAGCGCTCGCATCATTTGGCTCCCGATAGCGCAATGCGCTCCGGACTGACGGGCTTGCCGATCTGCACACTAACCGGCTCGGTCAGCACGACCATCTTGTCGGGCCC